>JANPGQ010000588.1:0-3136 GCA_031423975.1 Cytophagales bacterium
GACCGTGCAGGAGGAATTCATGGTAATAAAGGCGATGAAGCAGCAATAACAGCAGTGAAAATGATGGCTTTTTAGATTTTCGATGTTTGATGCTCGTTTTTCGATGTTTGGCTAAAAACTATGACATCAACGAACATCGAGCATCGAAAACCGAACATCGAATTTACCTTCCAATAGCTACACGTCTCAGAATTGTATCAATCACTTGAATGGTTGTAATACCATCCGCCTCTGCTTCGTAGTTGAGCATAATTCTGTGATTTAGTACATCGGGGGCAATTTCTTTGATGTCTTCGGGCAGCACATAATCCCTTCCATCAAGGTAGGCAAGCACTTTTGAGGCTAAATTGATGTTGATACTGGCTCTGGGCGATGCTCCAAATTGAATGTATCTTGCCTCCTCACGCAGGCCATAATCGCCTGGTTTTCGAGTGGCAAAAACCAATTCGATAATATATTTTTCTAAGGTTTCAGAAATGGTAATATTGTTAATTTCCTTCCTAATTTTGAAAATATCTTCTTTGCCCAAAATCGGTTTGGGTTGATAGCTAAATTCCATGTTCGACATCTTCCGCATCACCTCCAATTCTTGGTCTTTATTCAAATAATCCACAAACACTTTTAGCATAAATCTGTCCACTTGAGCTTCGGGTAGCGGGAACGTACCTTCCTGTTCCACAGGGTTTTGCGTTGCCAAAACCAAGAAAGGCTTATCAAGTGGATAAGTTTCATCACCAATCGTTACTTGCTTTTCTTGCATAGCTTCCAACAGAGCAGATTGCACTTTGGCAGGGGCTCTATTGATTTCATCGGCAAGTATAATATTGGCAAAAATGGGCCCTTTTTTTACCTCAAAATCATCCGCTTTTCTACTGTAAATCATCGTACCAATCAGGTCGGCAGGCAATAAATCAGGGGTGAATTGAATACGGTGAAATTGGAGGTCAAGTATTTTTGATAAAGTATTGATAGCCAATGTTTTAGCAAGCCCAGGAACGCCTTCAAGCAGTACGTGCCCGCCCGTAAAAAGCCCAATGAGTAGTCGATTAGTCAGTTTTTCATGACCAACTACTACCTTACCCATTTCATCAAAAACTAATTGTATTTTTTCTCGTGAAGTCATGTGTTCGATTTAGGATTTAGGATTTTACATTTCGGATTTGCTCTCAATTATCAATTCCAAATCCTATTTTTTCTAATTGTTTAGATAACAATTTTACGAAAAAAAACTCGTAACCACAATTGGGATTTAGTTTTGAAGAAGTTTCCCAATGATAAAATCGTATATTTGACTAAAAATAAAACCCCTCTCAAAATGGCTTTACTTGGTCTAAGAACAACAATTTATCGAGTTTCTGATATTCAGAAAGCAAAAGAATGGTATGCCGATTTTTTGGGCTTTCAACCTTATTTTGATGAACCCTTTTACGTAGGATTTAACGTGGCAGGTTTTGAATTGGGCTTACAACCCGAAGAAGGAGCTATAAAAACCAAATCAGAAGGCGTAAACACCTATTGGGGCGTTGAGGATATTCAATCCAGTTATCAGCAATTGCTCAGTTTGGGGGCAACCGCACACGAAGAACCTACGGATGTGGGCGGTGGCATACAAGTTGCGACGGTGAAAGACCCTTGGGGAAATTTGTTTGGAGTGATTTTCAATCCACATTTCGGGATGGAATAATTGATTGCACTGTGTAGGATTTAAAGGTATTTTTGTAAGAAATAATTATTTCTTCCTCCAATAAAAAGGATATTTTTTCTAACCTGTCATTCTGAAAAGAATCTTTTGATAGCTTAGAAACCTTTGATTTTAACCCAAAAATAAACTTTACGAAATCGATAAATAGATGATTCTAAGGGGAACGACCAATTATAATAACAGTTTACGCTATTAAGCCCTAAATAATGTTTGATATAGTTTATGATTTTATCGAAAATAGAAGCCTTTTAGACATCCTTTGGGTATGTTTAATACCTTTATGTTCCATTGGGTTGGCACTTCGAGAATATTTTAATGATGTTGAAAACAGTTATATTTACAAAACCGAATTAAAGTATTATTTGAATTACGACCTTAATACAAATGGTTGGAGATTCGCAGTAGTTTACCTGTCTCTAATTATGTTTATCGTATTATTTTTTCAGAGAACAAGTGACTACTTTGAAGCAAGAAATGAATATTATCATAAATCGGCTTTTATAGTTGGTAAAGTTTCTAATTTCAAACAAATAATAACGCAAAAAAATAAACAAAAGATTGACACTTTTAATGTTAATGATAAAAGATTCATAATTGATGAAACTGACTTAACTCATAACATTTTCTATTTTGATGAACCTGATAATTTTAGAAATGACGATTCTGTAAAAATAAAATATGTTGAAATTGATAGTTTATGCTATATTTTGAAAGCTGAAAAGTATTTATTTCAATCAAAAATTAACAATGATAAAAATATACTTCCATGAAAACCAACCCCACCCGCAGAGAATTCATTAAAGCCAGTTCATTATTGGCAATCGGTTTTTCATTGCCTTCTTTGGGAGGTGCGAAAAATGGGATTCGTAAAATTGAAGCTACCAATGCCGCCCTCGGACTTGAATTGAGTCCCTATGTGGTGATTGATGATTTAGGAAAAATTATTTTGTATAACGCCAAACCCGATGTCGGTCAAGGCACTTGGCAGGCAATGCCGATGCTTTTGGCGGAAGAATTGGAGGTTTCGATGGAGCAAATTGAAATCCGTATGACGGATGGAACGGCTAAGTTTGGTAGTCAAGGCATTGGTGGTTCAAATTCTATTCGTTCACGATGGAAACCTATGCGTCAGGCAGGAGCTGCGGCTAAAGAAATGCTCATTAAAGCGGCAAGTAATAAATGGCAAGTATCTGAAAGTGAGTGTTTTGCCAAAGAAGGCAAGGTTTATCACAAGCCCTCAAACAAGTTTTTTGCTTATGCAGAATTGATTGGGGAGGCTTCAAAATTGGAAGTACCTAAAAACCCAAAACTGAAAGACCCAAAGGATTTTAAGTTATTGGGAAAATCATTGCCCCGTCCAGAAATTCCTTCTAAGACCAACGGAAAGGCAGTTTTTGGGATTGATGCCACTTTGCCCAATATGCTTTATGCCAC
>JANPGQ010000589.1:0-1885 GCA_031423975.1 Cytophagales bacterium
ACACGCCCTTTCTCATCTTCCAAACCTGTCTGACGTTGGCGAGCAGAGGCTACCTTGTTATTGCCGAAGCGATAGGTGAACGTCATGCGGGCGGTGCGGCTTTCCCATTTGTTGGCTATCTGAACATCAATATCATTAAAGGCAAAAGTTCCTCTGAATTGGTTGGTCCAAAATATATCATTTACATTTAATTTGATGGTGGCTTTATCCTTCAAAACCTTTTTCTGAATACCAAAAGATACTTGACCCATCGGTTTTCCTACTAATTGACCTTCAATAAACGGAGATTGATAGAAACCACTTAATTCCAACGAAAATTTCTTGGGCAAGGTAAACTGATGCGTCATATTCAACTGATAAGTAGTGGCACGAGCATCCAAAGGCTGATAAATTGTGTTAGAAATGCCCTGAGCATCAATAGTCGTTTTGGGAATATCGCCCACGTAATGATTGTTGTAAAGGTTAAAATACGTATTGCTAAACCACCACTTGGTGATAGGTACTGGAACTGAAAAGGAAATCCCCATATTTTCCACGTAACCAATATTTATTCTGGTAACGTAGGTAAGTTTTAGGGCATTATTTTGTTGTAAAACCTCAGTCATTACCCCGTTTGTTTTGCTAAAATTAATGGTTGTGGTAACGGCATCCATGAAGGTATGCGAAAGTTCAACGGCGTCCGTAAATTGTGGCAGTAAAAGTTCATTTCCTTGTTGAAAAGTATAAGGGTCGAGGAAGTATAAAAATGGGTTCAAATCTTCATAACTTGGACGGTCAATTCTACGGCTATACGACACTCCTACCTGATGTTTTTCAGATAATTTTTGACGTAAAAACACGCTTGGGAACGCATTGGTGTAGTTTCGGTCTAATAACTCTTTGCCTAATAATGTTCCCTTTCCGATGGTATTTTCAACCCGAAGCCCCAACTGAATACTAAGTTTTTTAATAGTTTTTGAATAGTTCAAATACCCAGCATTGATGTTTTCTCTGTAAAGGAAATCACGAGTACGGGTGGGGTCAACGGTGTGCGTTTGTAAGTCGCCCGTTAGGAATTCAAAACGCATATCGTTATTAGAATTTACGTAGCTTGATTTCAAACCCGCCTCAAACTTAGAGGTTTTATTAATCGGAAAAGTCAAGTCAGCTTTGAAGGCATAAATATCAATTTTTGAAACCGTCATACCGTCTTCATTGCGGGTCTGACGAAGGATATTAGAGAGGTCATATTTTGAAGTACGATACTCCATATTATTGTTTGTGTTGTACCTTGCATAGTCGGCATCAATCGTCCATTCTCTTCCCGTTGAGTCTATTACGTGTTTGAAGTTTACGTTGGTTGAATAATTGCCCCACGTATTATTGATGTTTCCTTTGGTGATGGATGTACTATCCATAGCACCAATAGAATTTTTTATAACTGCTTGATTATCAAGTAATTCTTTATAGTTTCCATTCATGCCATTTACCAAAATACCGATGGTATTTTTGGAATCAATGAAATAATCTGCTCCTATTTTATACGAAAATGAACTATTTTGTTTGTCAGAATTGGCAATTTGGTCAAAACCAGAAAGAGTTTTTCCATTCTCAACAAACTTACGTCTGATGTCATTTATTTGAAAATTCTTACGATTGTTTCCCGAAAAATTGCCAAATAAATTGAGTTTTCCCTGACGATAATTCAAATTTAAACTACCATTTTCTTTGGGTAATGATTTATAAAAACCATAGCCAAAACCCACCGTAGCCGAGCCATTCAAACCCATATTTTGGTTCTTTTTGGTTTTGATATTGATTACGCCAGCATTGCCAGCGGCATCATATTTGGCGGGCGGATTGGTCATAATTTCGATTTTATCCAAGGACGAAGACTGCATATTTC
>JANPGQ010000590.1:0-10143 GCA_031423975.1 Cytophagales bacterium
TTTAAAAATGGCTCTGGAAATGAATATTTTCCCATAAATTCCTTTCCAGTACATATCATTCACGACCATAAATTTTCAAAAAGTATAAATTCTTTTCGAGACAAAATGGCCATAAATTATGTTGAAAACTTCGAGAGTAACATATTTGAAAACCAATTAAAAGAATCAATTATTGAATTATTTGAATCAAAGTAATATGTTGCTAAATTTCTGTGATACAACAAATTAAAACCCCTAATCGTATCATTTTTAGTTCTATAACCGTATAATATTTTTTTCGGCATATTTTTTGTAAAACCTTAGGTAGAACCTTTAACACACCCAGAATCCGCCTATTTGGGTATAAACAGTTTTCCTTACAAATGGATACAAATTCACTGGAAAATGCCCTTAATCCAAGCGATTCGGAGGCAACTTATCGAGCTTTGCGTGATTCAATCTTACAAATTTATCAGTTTGGAACAAAAATCGCAAAGGAAGCAAATCCTGACAATGAACTTCAAGTTTCGTGGGAATTGGGAGACACTTCTTTGATGAATTGGATTAGCGATACTCACTGTTATTTGAGCAGAAAGGGGCAAAAACTCCAATTTTTAGCACGCCCTTCAAAATTAGAAATCATCAGTTTTCATTTAGAAGAGGGCGACAAATTACTGATTTGTAGTGATTCCTTACGTCAAAATTTATCTGATAATGAGATTGATGAACTTTTACAACAAAGTGCAGGATCTGAAAATGCTTGTCAAAACTTATTGAAAATTGCCAATGCTACTTCCGTTGAAAATACCCATAATATTGTGGTTATGGAAGTGATTAATAATCAGAAGGTAATTACGCCAACACCCATTGTTGATACCAAATCTGCCGTTAAAAATAATAAAAAGACAAATCCACTTTGGTATGTTTTGCCTTTAGTTTTATTAGCATTTGGTGTTGGATTGGCTTGGTTGGTGAAAAATAATAAATTTGATTTCCCCAATCCGTTTAGTAAAAGCAGCACTATCGCTATTCAAGATACTGTTCCATTCATCAATAAAGATTCTGTAGAATTGGCAAAAGCGAATGATACTATCACTAAGGAATTTGCGGAAGAAAAGAAAACGATTGAATCGGTTTCACCCGAACAAAAAGATGATTTTGTGAACGTACCAACGAAAGAGTTTAAAGATGAAGCTAAATCAAATTCTCCTGAAAAATTATCAACTAAATCATCCAGTAAAAAACTTTCGAGTAGTTCTAAAAGTAATGATGACGGGGCTTCCGATATTTCATTCGATGCTTCAAAGGAAGAGCAAAATTACAATGCTTTGCTTCAACAAAAGGAAAAATGGGTTGTAATAAAATCTGACCTTGAAGCCTTAGTAAGTTCGGGGAATACTGTAGCTGTGGAAAGACTCAAAAATAGCCAAGCTGTTTTGGGAAGAATTGAAAAGAAACTTAATGAAAGTGGAAAGAAGTTAGGAAAAAAATAAGGATTATATTTTACTAAAAAAGCCTCAAATTATTAAAATTTGAGGCTTTTTTGTTGTTATGAAGTAATAAATTCGCCCTGCCTTTTTTCAGGAATTGATTTATCACTGGCTTCAATATCTTGTTTTGTCATTAGCTCCTGTTTTTTAGTATTATTGTCTTTCAGAATATGTGCAACAAACATATAGACTGCAAAAAGGGCAATTAAAATATACAGAGAGGTAGTATTATCAGTCGTTTTACTGATGCTGATAAATAAGATAGTCGATATTAAAGTAAAAGTCCAAAGGATAACCGAAGTTTGAAAATGACTTAAACCGCTATCAATCAGAATATGATGAAGATGGTTTCTATCGCCAATAAAAGGCGATTTCTTATCTTTTAATCTCACAATAAAAACTCGTAACGTATCAAAAATTGGGACAATCAAAACTACAATTGCTAAAATTGGAGCTGAGAAAGAAGAATGAGGGTCAAAACGATATTGAATATTTAATTGTATAAATTTTACAGCAAATAAGGTCAATAAAAAACCTACAATCAAAGAACCCGTATCACCCATAAAAATTTTGGAAGTTCTGGAATAATTAAACCTTAAAAACCCTACTAACGAACCCGTCATTGAAGCGGCTAAACTTGCCAAAGCATAATGTTTATTCAAGAAAAACCACAAGCCAAACATTCCACCCGCAATCATCCCAATTCCACCCGCCAAACCGTCAATTCCGTCAATCAAGTTAATTGCATTTATTAATGCTATGAACACAAAAACCGTTAAAATCAGACTCACTACGTAAGGGATTTCATTCACTCCAAAGATTCCAAATAGATTTTCAATCCTTAAATCAGCTAAAATTACCACTAAAGTTGAGGCAGCAATTTGCACAAACATTTTTTTCTTGGGAGATAAAACTAAGATGTCATCCTTTACACCCAAAAAGAATAATATAATAATTGCCGAGAAAGAAAGGTGTATTAATTGCCCTTCATCAGGATTTTCCCATAGGAAATAACTTACCAAAGTGGAAGCAAAAATAGCTACTCCGCCCAATGTAGGCGTTTTTGTGATGTGTGAACTTCGTTCGCCAGGGTCAGCCATCAAATTTTTCAATCTTGAAATCTTGATGATAACGGGTATGGCTGTAATGGAAGTGGCACAAGCAACCATTGCCGAAACAACGATTTGAAATAATCTATCGTTGTATAGTGTCCAAAAGAAATTGTTGTTCATGGAAATAAAATGAGAAGTTTGCTAAATTGTGCAATTTGATATTCCAAATAATAACGGTATAGGCGTATGAGTGAAAACGTGATAATTTACAATTTTTACCCTAAAAAACCAAAACATTATTCAGAAATTACTCTGTTTCGTACTGCTTGGGCGGGATTTCCTTGATAAATAGTATAGGGTTTTAAGTCTTTTGAGGTAACTGAACCCACGGAAAGAACCGAATGACTCATGCACCTCACACCCCCACACACTACCGTTTTTGCGCCAATCCAAGCTCCTTTTTCAAGATAAATTTCGCCAACAATTTGGTTGAAATTCGTTTTTTTATAATCGTGATTTCCAGTTAATAACAATGCCCCTTGCGATATACATGCATTGTCTTCAATAGTTACTTTTGCAAAATTATCAATCCAGACCATTTCACCAATCCAGACGTAATTGCCAATTTCCAAAAACCAAGGATATTTGATGTTTACCATTGGTTTTATCATAACTCCTTGTCCGATTTTTGCTCCAAATAATCTTAAAATGGCAATCTTTATAGATACTGGAATTGGAAGATAGTTGTTAACTATCAGCGAGTTTACTATGAACCAAGCTATCAGTTTGAGTTTCCCAGCCTTTGGGTCGTACCAATCGTTATTGAATTTGGATAAATCTGTTTCTAAGTTCATTTTTCTAAATCTTTGCCATATTCACGCTTAAAAAAATCTTTAATGGCTTGTTTGTCTTTGCCTACTCGATGGTAAACTTCGTAAATTTTGGCATCTACCAAAAAGCGATACCAAAATCCCTGTAAAAAATGCCACATCAAACCTTGTTTACCATCTAAGAATCCTAATCTAAAAATATAGCGATAAATAAAATAAAAGAATGGTCTGGTAAATAACGGAACTGAGGCATATTTTACCTTCAAATATCGTTTGCGTTCTTCCTGAGTTCCAAACAAATTTGGCTCTACGGCTTCAAAATTACGAAAATCATATTTAATATTCAGCAAATCAATTACTTCTCTGATAGCATAAAGGTTATGTTTTTGAGTCCACCAAGTCAAATTATTAAGATTATGGTCCACCAAATCATTTTCCCAGTGTTCGGTTTTACCTTGAAACAATTTGATGTGTTCATCCATCCAACTTTCTTCGCAAATACCGTGTCCACTTCGCCAAATCCGCATCAACCACATTGGGTAATATGCACCATGACGAATCCATTTATCAAAAAATACGACTCTTCTTCTTAAATAAACGCCACTAACTTCGTCCGTTGTAATACTTAATCTCTGATTTATTTCAGTCGCTAACTCAGGTAAAACGTACTCATCGGCATCCATACGCATGAGCCATTTTGTTTTGAAAGGATTATTTTCAATACCAAAATTAAACTGAGTTGCATAGTTAATCCATTGATTTTGAGATACTTTTGCTCCCAAAGATTCTGCAATCTGAACCGTTTTATCCGTTGAACCTGAATCTACAATAAAAATTTTATCCGTAAATGCCAACAAAGATTTGATACATCTTTCGATGTGCTTTTCTTCGTTGAAAGTAAGAATAATGACTGAAATATCTTGCATATTATTTTTTAACAATTTTCTCAAACTCCTCAAAAAGCCTTCTTGCCACAATTTCAATATCGTATTTACTTTTTACCAAAGCAATTCCATTTTTAGATAAATTATCGCAATATTCTTGGTTGTCAAGCATTTTATTTAAACCTTCCACAATACTGCCTACATTCAAATCTACCAAATGAGCGGCATGGTTTTCTCGAATGGCTTCTCCAAAACCCACACGGTCGGAGAGAAGCGATGGAATCCCTGAAATCAGAGCCTCTAATGTAGCAATTGAAAAGCCTTCAGAATGGGAGGGTAAGGCAAAAATATCGGCATCAACAAAGGCAGCTAATTTGTCATTTCCTGTCAGCATCCCAACTAATTCAATTTTATTTTTTAAATGATTCTCTTGGATAAAGTGTTCAGTTTCAGATAAATAGCCATCATCTGGTCCCGCCATTATCAATAAACAATCATTTCTAAGTAGCGTAATTTCTTTAAAAGCAGGCAATAATAAATCTAAGCCTTTTTTGAGATTTATTCTACTGAGAAAAAGTATAATCTTTTTATCTTTCGAAATCGAATATTTTTCTCGAAAAGTATTTTTAACGGGTAATTTTTCAAAATCACTCAAATTCATCCCATTCGGAATTATTTGTACGTTAGGATGTTGAAAACCTAAAAAACGCTTCAAGTCAGCTAACTCGTCAGTATTATTTATCTGAATCAGTTCGGTATTTTTCAGGATTTTTTTTTGAAATAAAAACCCAAAAAGCATTTTCTTCCAATACCCTTTCCCAATCGTCCAACTATCTAATAATCCGTGCGTTGTGATACATTTTGCCGTTTTTATTCCTGCCAAATAAGGAGCAACTCCTGCAAAATGCCAAACTCCGTGAATGTGAATTACATCATATTCATTCCCGTGTGCCTTTATCCAACGGTATAATTCAGGTGAAAATTCAGCCCAATATTTAGCAAACCAATGTCTTTGGCAAGTAATGACTTTTGCACCTTCTGGAACGGCATACACTTTTTGACCTTCCGAAATAGGCGTAAGAATCGTTATCTCTGCACCCAATTTCATCTGTACAACAGCATGGTCATAAATTATTTTTGGCGGACCACCAATATCCCAAGAGTAACCACAAATATTTAATATTTTCATCTGATTCTATCAACAATTTTTTCAAATACCCATCAACCGTCCAACTGATTTCGATAAGGGTTTTTCAATGTATCTATGTACCATTATACTTGATACTATAATGATAAGGATAATAAAATAACTATAATTTATTTCTTGATTTGCTGTGAAAGTATATCCTAAAATTTGAGGCAACTTATTCATTAACAGCATAATAGGGAAATGAATAAGATAAAGTGAGTAGGAAGCATCACCCAATAAAGTCCAAAATTTTGAGATTGAAATGGCTTGATTTTTTTCTAAATTTAGCATTGCCAACACTATCAAAGCTGAAGGAAATCCAAAAATTAATAGCCGTTTATAATTATCAAAATCACTTACTTCATAGCCAAAACCTGTAAAAACTCCCAAGCCAATAATAAGTAAAAGGATGGAAAGAAGATTATTTAGTTTCAATTTTTCGTAAAATTGATATATCAAAAAACCAAACATAAATTCAAAATTATAACCACTGAAAATGAAGTTGAAATAAGTCATTTCAGCAACTCCACCATCCTGCAAATAGTTTTCATAAACGTTAAATCCCGAAACCAATAAAATGCCCAATGGGATAAACCAAAGCCGTTTTGAGATGATTAGCAGGGCAAATATCAAGTAAAAAAACAGTTCATAACTCAATGTCCAAGTAACAGGATTAATAGCAAAATGTAACGGAAATAAACTGTACGTTTGTAAGTAAGCATTTAGGGTATGTGGATAACCAATACTGAAAATATTACGGTGAAAAACGCTTGTAATGAGCCAACCCGCAGCAAAAAGCGATGTCAAAATAAACCAATGAATCGGGAAAACTCTCACAAAACGTTTTTTGAGGTATTCGCCTAATTTTGAAGGTTTATCTAAATATTTTT
The DNA here is from genome assembly GCA_031423975.1 of Cytophagales bacterium. Lineage (GTDB taxonomy): Bacteria > Bacteroidota > Bacteroidia > Cytophagales > Spirosomataceae > Arcicella. The sequence goes on from JANPGQ010000590.1 coordinate 6,315, forward strand.
CACTCGTAAAATGGATAATAAAGCCACTGATAACAAAGAATAAATCTACCCCTCCAAAGCCGATGCTAAAATAATCTCCTAATAAAACCGTCGGCTCAAAATATCGCTTGACATATCCTCCTGTATGATGTATAACTACCGCTAAAGCTGCAATACCCCGTAAAAATTGAATTGAATTGATTATTTTTTTTGAAGACATATTTTTCGATGTTCGGAATTCGATACTCGATCTTTTTGATTTAATATTTGAGTTTCTACGTACATCGACTACCGAACATCGAGCAACGAAATAAAACCCTCATACATTTCCCTGCCCACGTTTTCAGGGGAATAATCTTGAATAATTTGTTCAGAAATATTGCCCATTTTTCTCAAATCTATTTCATTCATATCCATAAATTTCGTTAACAAATTGGTCAATTCTTCAAGATTTTCAGGTGGAAATGTGAAGCCATTTTTCTGATATTGAACTAAATCAATGGCACAGCCACATTTCTCGGAAACTAAAACGGGCAATCCACAAGCCATTGCTTCATTGACAACCAATCCCCAGGGTTCAGAATAACTGGGTAATGCTAAAATATCGCTAAGTGCCAGATATTCAGGCACTTGTTTCCATGAAACTCCTTGTTGAAAACTAATTTTTTGAATATTTTTTTCAAGAACAAAATTATGCAGGTCATTTTTTAATTCACCATCTCCCAAAATAATAACCCCCCAATCATGATTTGATGAATTTTGAGCAATTCCAAAGGCTTCCAAAAAGTGGAAGAGATTTTTATAATCAATTAGTCTGCCGACAAAGATGAAATTTTTGCTGGACAAACCTAATCGTTGTTGCTCAATAACTCTATTGATTATACTTTTATCATAAATGTTTCTAATTGCCAAATTATCAACACAATTTCGATTAACGAGCATTCGTTCTGGCTTTCCTCCTAAACTCAAAAGATAGTCTTTTGAAAGCGTTCCAAAATTAAAAAATCCGTCAAACTGTTTAATAATCAAGGATTTAATGAATTCTTTAATCTTATTTCGAGAATGGTCGCCAGCGGTTGATTCATTAGATAACACCGTTTTTATGCCATTAATTTTGCAATAAAATAAAACTGCCCAAGAAGCTAAATCATAATATCCAGTTAGATTAACTACACTGGGTTTAAAATCTTGAATGGCTTTAATTATTCCTGAAATTTTTTCCCAAAGACCCACTTCTTCCAAAGTTCCTTCATGCAGTAAAAGATAGGGGTACTGATGAATTGATAAATCAGAATCTCCTAAATTTACCCTACTTTTTTCAATGGATGCAATTTGTACCACTAATAATTTATCATCAGGATTTTGAGAAATTATTTTCTGTAATTCATTGAAAATGATTGCCTTATAATGAGCCCAAAGCTGATTATGTACGATTAAAACTCTCATTTAAACAGTCATTGCAGGTGAAGAAACAGGTGCATTTTTTCTGAAAGGCATAGGCATTTTTTTGATATATTTAATACCTAAAAACCTAATCATAACGCAGAAAACAAACCAATAAGCAATTCCATACGGCTCCCCACCAGTGGCCAATGTTACAAAATAGCACATGAAAAAATACCCTAAAAATGTAGTAAAAGGACTATTCTCTCTCTTTATTGCCATAAGTGCTTCCTTGAACATTTCCCATGCTAAAAATGCAAAACTCAAAAAAGCTATAATTCCGCAATCAATAAGTGGCTCTAAAATTGGAATATCCATGTATAAAAAACGGTAACCCTTGCCTAAAATGAGATTATAAGGTTCTTCGAAAAGAATTTTTTTGAATGCAGTAAAATTATTAACCCTCCCTAATGAAGAATAGTCAATCGTGGCAGAGGTTTGTTGTCCCGTCGCAGTGATTAAAGCCTTACTGAAATTACCCAAAAATCCGTCATAATATAGATTGATGATGGCAACGAGTTTAGACTGAGTGCTGATAAAATATACGACGCCAGTAACCAAGAGGGCAATGAGGGCAATATTACGAGGTTTCGTTAAACTGATTATCCCATTTTTAATGGTTTTAGTCGAAACATTATAATATAGAAAAAGTACGAATGTGAAAATAAAAGCCAATAATATAGATCGTGCTTGGGTCATAATCAACACTACACCAGACAATACAATATTTGCCAATGAAAATATTCGCCACAATGTTTGCTTTGATTTTAACATGATATAGGAAGCAAAAATACCGGCAAAAGCATTCCTTGCATATACGTGCGGGTTTCCACTTGCAGTAGTAGTACCATCTCCAAATACTACCGAAGCCCGTTGCCCAATAACGAAATTAGGGTTTGTTTTCATCGAATAAATCAAACAAACACTTCCCAAAAAAGTTAATGCCACAACTATGGGTACAAAATATTCAGTTACATCATTAGAAACACTAATTAACATAAAGAAGAAACCAAAAATTAGGATATAATTACCTAAATCTCGGTAAAAAACGCTCCTGTCGCCACTCCAACCCCAATACGGATTGGCAAAGAAGTAATTGAAAAGAATAACGCCCATATAAATTGCTGCCAAGCGATACATAGGAAAATTTGGCTTATACAATTTTTTGAAAATATCATCTGGGGAAACCATCAACAGCAAGCCCAAACCGTAACTGACCAAAGTGAAAGTTGAACCACCTCCAAAACCTAAGACCTCCTTAAAAAAGAAAATCAGTGGCGTTCCCATAAATAGGATGAATATCCCGATGGCTTGACGTGTATATTTAAAATGAAATGACGTGTTCATACTGTAAAATTACAAATTTTAAATCAAGTTTTTTGTAAATAAGCCTTTATCATCGCTGAAATCATTTTTTGTTTTCATAAACCCAAAACCCCGTACCACCCGTTTTTAAAAAGGTTTTTAAAGGCTTTTTATGGTCTAATTGGGCTTTTGAAATTAAATAATGATATTGCCCAGCTTCAAATCTTTTCAGGGCATCTTCCCTCACTAAGCAATGGCTCATCATACTATTATTTTCAAAGAAATAGTCGGTATCAAAACGTTTTCGACTATCGGTATTAATATATTTCAAGGCAATTTGATATTGAGTATCGAACAATTTTTCGTCCTCAAAAGCAAATGATTGTGCAATAATCGGTAATGGAAATTTATTTAGTGAATCCGATTGTGGAACTTTCAAAAGTCTATGCAATTTGTCAATTCTATATTTTTCGCTCGCATTAGCTTGATATTCACGCATTAAAGTAGCTTTATTTTTTGGAATCAATCCGTCAAAATCAAGTTCTAATGCTATTTTTTCATTGTTTTTTAAGGATTTTACCCAGTCAATTGCATCGGCAAGATTTTGCTGTTGTTCTTTAATATCAGCATTATTTTTAGCCACCGCAATTAATGAATTTAATATTAATACAAAAGAGAATCCTATTAAAACCCACTGCTTTGATATCCCTTTTATCAATTCCAAAATTCCAGCTAAACCAAATCCAATCAATATAATTGCCATCATCGAAAGCGGAAAAGTATGAGTTACATATAGTTGAGAGGCTTTAAGAGAAGTAAATAAAAAGAAAAGAAAATTGCCTAAAAACAAGGAAATTAATAGCTTAGAAGGATGCTTTTTAATAATAAACCAAGTTCCTGTGAGAGCTAATAATGATAATAAGATATTTAACGGTTTGCTCAAAAAGTCATTAATATAGTTCATGTTAAAATAAGTATCCATTTTATCATGGTTCAATTTGATAAAAACTCCTCCTAAAAATGACTTCAAAACCACAAATGTATCAGTGACTATAAATGGCATGAAGGCAAAAAGAGCTAATAAAATAACAGTAAAATATTT
>JANPGQ010000591.1:0-2508 GCA_031423975.1 Cytophagales bacterium
ACCCTTCAATTCATCAATGGCATCTTTCAAAAGGATTCGTTCTTCTTTATCACCATCTATAAAAACGATAAAACTCAAACCCTCATGTTCACCCGTCAGTGGACCGTTTTTGGCGGGTGTGGTTGAAGAAAGCCAACGTTCGTCAATGCCGCCACGTTCGCCGCCCAATACGTAATAATCGTCTGGATGCAATTTTATTCTACGCCCTGGCACACAAAATGAGCGAGGAACCCACGTAGGAGTCAATCTTAAAATTCCTTTGCCTTGTTCAAGGGCTTTTTGTGCTTTATTCATTTTTCAATAGTTTAATTTTTCGAGTTTATTTTCAACGTAACATCAAACGTTTTCACCTCATTGGGAGCTAAGAATATCAGACTATTTTCTGCCCTTGCCTGTGCTTGTCCGATGGGGAAATTTGTACCGGGCTCTATGCCCGTAACGTATTCATTTTTGCCCCAATGTTGCCAATTGGTCAGGGCGGGTAATTGCTTTTTATTAAAATGAATTTCTAAGCCTAAACCAATTTTATCATTTTGTAATCCACACACACAATCACCTGATTCATTGGCATTTGGGTCAATAAAAACTACTTCTTCGCCCGAGCCATTATGGTCTTCTATGGGAGCTGGACAGGTTTTGAAAGTATTTCCTTGATTGAAAATCTTGGCATTTTCATTGCCAAATCTTGGCTCCCAAGCACCTTCCCAAAGAATTTTTGTGCCTTCATCCACCAAAGGAAAACCAAAGTTGAAGTGGTACAAAAGCATTAAAGGGGCAGGTATATTTCCACGATTAATCACTTCGTCATGAATCCGAATTTCGGACTCTCCGAGGGTTGCAGAAATCGTTCTTCTTAATTCTAAATTAGGTCCAAAAATCCTTGATTCTTTAATAATTCCCGTAATACTCATGTCCATTTTGCCCCGCAATGGGTCGGGCTGAATGATGGATTCAATGTCAGCCGAAATATTACTAATATGTCCATGAATTCCTCTTTCACCAAACGAATCTGATTCGGGTCCGCCCACGTGCGAGAGTCCGCAGGTAGTTAATAATCCACCATAAAATGTTCTGAGCCAGTCGATTCCTTTATCCGAAAATGGTTGTGGCGATGATATTCCATTATGACTTATCCAAGCTAAGTTATGCTGATTGAAAGCCGCATCTGCAATATCTAATCCACGGTCTAAAACTAATTTAAACCGTAATCCACTGCCTGTATTAAACCATGCAATGCGAACGCCTTTTGCTTGTCCAGTGTCCAGAATCGAGGTTTCTATACCTCCTAACTGAGATGAATTCGATATTTTATCTTGAAAATTTAATTCCATAAATTAGATTTAGAAGAATTTTACAAACCATGTTTTTTACACATTTCTTTAATAAAAACTAATCCATTTTCTGCAATATCCCAAGGGTCATTATATTCACGCCAAACACCAATTGCATTAGCAAAGTCAGGGTCATTTCTGGAAAATGCTTCGATAGTTAGCCAACCCTGATAGTTGATTGCTGCCAAAGTTGAAAAGGTATCATCAAAATTGATATGACCATCACCAGGTGTTCCACGGTCATTTTCGCTGATATGTACGTGGCGTAAATGTGGAGCAATGGTGTGGATGGCATTGGCGTATTTTTTCTCTTCAATATTGGCATGGTGCGTATCAAACATTGCCTTCACATTCGGATGATTTGTGGTTTCTACCAATTTTTTCAAAGATTCCATGGTATTGCACAAATAACACTCAAATCGGTTGAGAGCCTCTAAACACAACATAATATTGGCTTGTTTGGCGTATTCTCCCGCTTGATGCAAAACCTCGGCACCCCATTGAAATTCTTCCTCCCAAGCTGGATGTCCCGCAAAATGAGCATGAGCCGAATGAAAAGGACCGCAGAGAACAGTGGCACCCAAGTTATAAGAACGGTCTATCGCAATTTTAATAGCTTCTAAACCCTTTTCTCGAACTGAAGCCGATTCGTTAATGGGGTTTGTCTCTGGACTTACAACCGTCACGGTAGTTACGCCTAAGCCTAATGTTTTAGCATAATTACCTACGCTTTTACTGGCTTTTTCATCAGCACCACCTACAAAAAACTCGACGCCATCATAGCCAATATTTTTGAGTCTTTCGATAATTGGTATTAAATCTTCAGAAACATTGGCAGACCATGCCAGTACATTAAAGCCTATTTTAGTCATAATTCCTTAATTCTTAAATTTCTATACTGAACTTTCATGGGCGGACCTACGTGTACTTGTACGCCAATGAAGCCTTTTGATTTTCCGTTAATTAGGTCATTATCCGTAACATCGCTCATCAAAATACCGTTGATGTAATGTTGTAAACGATTGCCTTTTATGACCAAATGAAACGTATTCCAATCTTGATTTTTGATTTTGAGTTTCAAGCTATCAGATACACCCAATGTACCTGTAACCTTCAAATCTGTCCAAGCATTGTTAACCACTTTTGCTCGTACTTCATCCAGACTCATGGGTTTTGG
>JANPGQ010000592.1:0-3267 GCA_031423975.1 Cytophagales bacterium
AAGAAAATCACTTCCGATTTCGCCTTAACGGTAAATGCAGGCGGTAATTCAAGAATCAACACTATCCAACGGGATTATTTGGAAGCTCCTGAATTGACCGTACCCAATTTATACACTTTGGCAAACAGCAAAGTGCGTCCAGTGGTTGGGAATTCATTTTCTAAAAAACAAGTAAATAGTCTTTATGGCTCGGCTCAGGTTAGTTGGAAAGACCAATTATTTGTGGATGCTACCGCCCGAAACGACTGGTCGAGTACCTTGCCAACCGCCAATAATTCCTATTTTTATCCATCGGTTTCGGTCAGTGGTGTCATTACGGATATATTGGGGATGAGTTCAAAAGTGCTTCCTTACGCTAAATTGAGGGCATCTTGGGCAAAAGTGGGTTCAGATACTGACCCTTATCGTCTGTCGCAAGTGTATGCCGCCGCCACCGCTTGGGGTTCGCAAACAACCTTTGCTGAAAACAATACCATCTATAATGATGCCTTGAAACCAGAAATTACCACGGCTTTGGAGTTTGGTTTAGAAGCCCGCCTTTGGAACAGAATAAACGCTGAAATCACGTATTACGACAAACTTTCCAACAACCAAATCCTCAAAATTGGTGTGCCACAAAGTTCTGGATATTTGAACAAATTTGTGAACGCTGGCGAGATTTCTAACAAAGGAATTGAAATACAATTATCGGCAACACCCATCAAGACAGAAAGTGGTTTCCGCTGGGATGTTGGGGTGAATTTTGCCAAAAACGTCAGTAAAGTTAATGCTCTTGATGGCGTATTGCAGACCTATCAAATCAACGATTTTGGTTTGTTGAGAAACGTAATTTTGGAAGCACGTGTGGGCGACCCTTACGGTAATTTCTACGGAACATATTACGTCCGTGACCCACAAGGCAATATTGTATTCTCGGGTGGAAAAGCAGTTGTATCGACCGATAGAAAGGTTTTAGGAAACGTTTTACCAAAATGGACGGGTGGTTTTTCTACTTCATTTACTTACAAATTCGTAACATTGAGTACCTTGATTGATGTAAAAAGTGGCGGTAGTATTTACGCTCACTCGGTCGGAATCGGGCGTTATACAGGGGTACTCGCCGAGACAGCCGTGGGACGTGAAACGGGTATTATAGGCGTAGGCGTAAAGAACACAGGTTCAGCCGATAATCCAGTGTATGTACCAAATGATGTGAGCCTTACTTCGGAAGATTATCATCATACTTTTTATGCCCGAACCAACAACGAAGCCTACCTTTTTGACGGTAGTTACGTGAAAATGCGGGAAGCCCGTTTGTCTTTCAATATTCCCAATAAAGTGTTCGGAAAATTGCCTTTCAAGAACGTTTCTTTCTCAATTGTAGGTCGTAATTTATTGCTTTTATACAGCAACGTTCCTCACATTGACCCAGAAACCAGTTATTATGCCGACGGAAACGTACAAGGTTTTGAAAGTGGACAAACGCCATCAGCACGTAGTTACGGGTTTAATTTAAGTTTCGGACTTTAAAAAAATATCAACATGAAAAAATACATATACCATATAAAAATCGCAATATTCACAATAAGTATTTCATTATTAAGTAGTTGCGATAAAGGATTTGACGTAGTAAACCAAAATCCTAACGACCCCACCACCGTTTCAGCCGATTTATTATTGCCCCACGGCATCAGAAGCACCGTTGGTATTTATTGGGGAGGCAATGATGTTTATACCCTTGGGCAAGACGTTGGCTCTGGTTTTTCACAACATATTGCTCGAATTCAATACACTGATATTGACCAATACAATATCCAAACCAACGTAATTGATGACACTTGGCGAGATTTATACATTGAGGGACAAGCGGATTATCAGCGAGTAATTGCTTTGGGAAAAACTGCCAATAACGAAAATTATCAAGCAATTGGCTTAATTATGCGGTCTTGGTCGTTCTCTATTTTGACCGATACTTATGGCGATATTCCTTATAAAGATGCCATTCAAGGCACAGACGGCAAACTATTGACCAAGTACGATTCGCAAAAAGATGTATATGTAGGATTGGTTGCCGACTTGAAAACGGCTTCTGATTTAATCAATACAAAAGCCGTAAATGCTACGGCAGATATTCTGTTTGCAGGAAATATGTCTCGTTGGAAAAAATTTGCTAACTCATTGTCTTTGAAACTATTGACTAAAATGTTGGGCAAAACCGATACGGGAATTGATGTGAAAGCAGAGATTGAAAGAATCTTGAAAGACCCTGTGAAATATCCAGTTTTTACGTCTTATGATGATGCCGCCGTAATGACTTTCTTGACGGATGCACCCAACAATAACCCTATCAATCAAAACCGTAAAAGTCGTGATGATTTCCGAATTAGTACATCCTTACTTACCCGTTTGCAAGCTACTGGCGATGGTCGTTTGCCAATTTTTGTATTGAAACCCGAAGCTGGTGGTGATTATAAAGGTGTACCCAATGGTTTGGACGTAACCGAAGCCAACGCTTTGGGTTTGTCTAAAACCTCAAAAATCGGAACGTATTTCATCCAACCAACCTCGCCAGCGGTGATTATGAGTTATTCAGAATTGTTATTCCTCAAAGCCGAAGCCGCTTATAAAGGCGTAACCTTAGCGGGTGATGCCGCAAAATTATACGATGATGCCGTGAAAGCCTCTTATGCTCAATACAAAATCACGCCTACCGCAGATTTCTTGAAAGCCATTGCTTATAAAGGTGGAACAGAGGGCTTCAAACAAATTATGGAGCAAAAATGGATAGCACTTTTCGGACAAGGCATTGAATCATGGACAGAGGTTCGCCGCACGGGTTATCCAGCGTTGTCAGTCCCCAAAATCAACTTTAATGATAACATTATTCCAACTCGTTTGCCCTATCCTTCGTCGGAAGAAAACCTAAATGGTACAAACATGACATTAGCCTTGAAAGGAGCAAAGAATGATAAGAAATTAAAGATGTGGTGGACTATGTAGGGAAATTATTTCTTGAAATAATCATATAAATAAACCCAAAATTGAGTATTTTTATCTATTTATTACAAAACTATTATTGATTAATTTTACATAAATATTAATCAATAGGTTATAAGATTAAACCTATATTTAATTATTTTTAATATTTATGTATTATTTTTATATTATTTAAACCTAATATTTGTATTTTAACAAAAATGTAAATATTAGAAACAAAACGAAAATAGTACAATTAAAGAACTTCATCCAAACTAAATAAGATTACGAATTCTACGGGGATTTTTCCCC
>JANPGQ010000593.1:0-6443 GCA_031423975.1 Cytophagales bacterium
GCTAAAAGATAATCTTCAAAAGCACGGGTGTAAGGATCCATTAAAGATTTGGCAAACGACCAATCCAGTTATAAATCGAGAAGGAGATTCAGACCAAGCGATTTATGTACTCATTGATGGTCATAATCGCTTTCAACTGTGCAATGAACTACAAATACCTTTCAATATTCAAATTGACAATTTTGAATCTTTAAAAGAGGTTCGAGATTTTATGATTGATTTTCAATTAAGTCGTCGGAATATAACCCCACAACAAGCTTCTTATTTGCGTGGAATAAGGTATAATACAGAAAAAAAGGAAGTTTCTGATAATTTAAAATCTACACAAAATGACACAATTTTGCCAAATGGGCAGAATGTCCATCTGGCAAAATCTGAATCTATTTCAGACAATTTAAATGAAATATCTAATGACATTTTACCAAATGGGCAGAATGTCCATCTGGTAAATTCTGATTCCATTTCAGAGAATTTAAACGAAACATCTGATGATAATTTGCCAAATGGGCAGAATGTCCATCTGGTGTATAAATCAAATAAAACAACTGCACAAGAGCTTGGAACATATTTTAATGTAGATGAAAAAACAATTCGTAGAGATGCAGAATTTGCTCGTGGTTTAGAGAAATTAGACCCTTCATTTCGTAAAGACATCTTAAATGGCAAAATCAAAGTTGAAAAATCTAAAATACAGAAGATAAGTAAGGCTAACGATATTAACGAGCCTTTAAAAACACCAGAAGAATTTAATTTAGTGTACAATAATCTGATTTCAGAAAAATCCCAGTCAGTTGTACCGCAAGTGCAAAATTTGGTACAAAAAAGGTATTTTCAATTAAACGCCAAATTGCAAAAAGTCTATAATGCTAAAAAAATAAAAAATGCAGAATTAGAAGCTTTGAAGATTGCTTTCCAAGACTTTATTGATGCTCTTTAATCATACATATCTCACACCATAAAAGTAGTTTTTAGCTCAAAACGTAATCAGGGAAAATGAAATGTAAAAACTACTTTTATGGTGTGAACCAATAATAATACACAGCTTTACATCATATATTCTCATATAATTCCAAAATTATGCAATTTATACAAAAACTACTTTTATGGTGTCGTGAATTTTATCAAAACCTTTAAATAAGTCTATAAAAACTACTTATATGGTGTGTAACCCTAAAAATGGAGAGAAATTAATGTTAGCAAAAAGCAAGGGCAATCCCATTATTTTTAGTAATCATACATTGCTTTGTTTTCTTTTTTAAACTTTTAAATACTTTATAACTTTCAGTCTTCATAAGTCATTCATTTTCAAATACTTACATACTTCTAAAACTACATTTATGGTGCCAAAAAATACTTGTGTAATTTAAAAGTAGTTTTTACTTTGCACAGGGTATAATTTTCATTGTTTTTGTAAAACTACCGCATAAAATCAAAATCTTGTATTAAAATATGGATAATCAAGAAGTATCGAAGAGGGAACAGGCTCTTATTGCTATATCAAAAGACCCATTTAGAGTCATTAAAGGCAATCCTCTCATTGAAGCTAAGTTTGAACTGACTCCGATTCAAACTTAGCTGTTCTTGTTTCTATTAGCAAAACTTGACACTTCAAAGACGAATTTTGAACCCATGATAGTGGTTGTGAAGGATTTTCAGAAATTTATTGGTACGAAAGGAGATAGTCTTTATAATCATCTGAAAAAAGAAGTGGAGAAGATGATTGGCAAACGGGTGTACTACAAAGACGATAATGTGGAGCTCAATACCAGTTTGATAAGTGGATACCTTTATTTAGAGAAAGAAGGGGCTTTTTTAGTGGAGTTCCCAAGCCTTTTAAAGCCATTCCTATTGCAATTAAAGGAGAATTTCACGGTGATTGATATACGTAACATCTTGGGGCTTGATAGTTCTTATGCTATGCGGTTTTATGAAATCTGTAAGGAGAAGGAGCGATTCAAAACTTTTCAATATACGGTTACCGAGATAAAGGAAATGTTTTCTATTGAAAATAAGTATAAAAACTATTTCGACTTTAAGGTAAAAATAATCATTCAGGCAAGAAATGAGTTGCAAGAGAACTCAGAACTATACTTTGATTTTGAAGAAATTAAACAGGGAAAAAAAGTAGTTGCTATCCGTTTTACTGTAATCAAAATAAAAAGAACTTAAAAAGAGATGAAGATGAGCTATCTATACTTACCAAAGAGTTGCCTAATCACACAGAGATACTGACAAAAGATGTGTACGAAACTGTAAGAAGTTTTAATGTAAGCCTATTAACTGTTAAAAGCTGGTTTGAAAAATATCCTTATTTACAGATAAAACAAGGGGTTGATTACACGTTAGTTCAACACAAGAAAGGAAAAATAAATGATGTTGCCAGCTATCTCCAAAAGATGGTTTCAGCTATTGATATTACTAATAAACAAGAGAAAGTTAAAACTGAGAAAAAAGTAAAACTTGAACAGCAAAAACAAGATAAGGAGGAACAAACATTGTTTGGGCATCAAGCAAACCAAATAAAGAATGATTATTTTAATGGCAAAAAGGAATTGACTAAGCGATTATTAGAAGCAAATCCAGATATATTTGCTCAAATAACGGAGGAATTAAAAGGGGAATCTCAGACAGATAAAAATAACCTATTGGCTGAACTCGCTCTTAATAATTATAAGCCTTTGCTGGGCATTCAACATGACAGTTTAGAAGAATTTATAGCCAATTTTAATGTGGATGGCACTTTCCAAAGTTATGTACTTGGAAAAATGACACCCATGTTTAATGACTTTCAAATATTGAGAGACGAGTTTACGTCAAAAGCAAAGCAATTAGGTATTAAGGATGTAGGATTGTTTTAGGGTTTCTTATGTTCTCTAATCAATTTGTCGACCTGAACTTGCTTTTATAGTCCAAGCTGTTGTTTAATGATTATTTTTTCTCGTTCAATTTCCGCTATCAGTTCTTCTTCGGTGGGTAAATAGGGCAAGTATTTCGTAGCAAAAAGTTGTTGGTTTTGATCCAGAACCGAATATTTGGCAATAGTGCTATCAGTTTCAGTACAGAGCAAAATTCCAATAGTTGGGTTATCAGACGCTTGTTTTTTCAAGTCGTCATACATCCGCACATACATATCTAATTGTCCAATATCTTGATGCGTTATTTTCTGAGTTTTAAGTTCTACAATCACAAAGCATTTAAGGATATAGTTATAGAAAACAAGGTCAACATAAAAATCAGAAGTTTCTGTACGGATTAATTGCTGGCGTGCTACAAAAGCATATCCTTTACCAAGTTCGAGAAGGAATTTTTGTAAGTTATCAATCAGGGCTTTTTCAAGTTCTTTTTCTGTATATCCTATATTATTGGGTAAATTCAAGAACTCTAAAACCGAGGGATTTTTGATAAATTCAAACTTGTCGTCCTGATATTCCTTTGTTTTCTCAATCATTTCAGTTTCAACAGGCTCTTTGATTTGTGATGAAAGTAAGCGTTGATAATACAGGGTGGCAATGTTTCGATCTAATGTTTTAATGCCCCAGCTATTTTGAGCGGATTCTTGTAAATAAAACATTCTTGCGTTTGAATCTGAAATCCTGAGAACTCGTTGAAAATGAGACCATGATAATTTGGCGAACGCTGTTCGCTGAATTGAAAGTTCAGGAAATGTCAAATAAAATTGTCTAAATTCTCTAAGAGTACGTTCAGAATAGCCCTTCCCAAAATCGTTAGTTAGCTCAATGGATAAGTTTATGATTATCTTCTTTCCATATTCAGCTCTTTTTTCGCCATTTTGTTCTTCTTCTATAATACGTTTGCCCGATTGCCAATAAGCCTCGACCATAGCCGAATTGACCGCAGAGTATGCTCTCTGTCGAGCTTGGGCAAGAATTTGTTTAATTTCTTGAATATAATTCTGTGGTTGCTCCATATTTTACAATTTTACGTAAAACTCTAATTCTTTAAAACGTTCAATAAATATATTTTGAATTCATTTTTCGGTTTTCTGTAAGTCAGCAAATTCATATTGCTTTTCTTTTAACACCTTTTTTTTGCATTTTATTTGTTTGGTACTGAATAGGATGTAAAGTTAATTATCAATTTGTCTGGATGGAATTATTTCAAAATAAACTCAACTGTCCCAAAATTCTATTAGTAGCTTTCAAATAAGGCTTACGTTTTGGGGATTCAATCAACTTCACATCCGTTTTAAAAACCGTTCCAACAATCATTTGATTCCGTTGTTTTTTGGAACAACTTACCCAAAGTTCAGGCACATTTTGTCCTTGTGTAGGGCGAACACGAATCTTTTTTCGTTTGTTATCGTAGAGCGTTGAGAGGCTGATATTGATAAAAACTTGGTTCATTTTTAACGTATATTTTGATAATTTTCTTAGGTTAAATTTACAAAAAAAATGGCAAATTTCCATTGAATTTTCTATAAAATTGAGCGATATTTTATGAGATTTTGATAAGAATGATACTTATTATTTTTATAACCATTGGGGAATTTGAGATGGGATTAATACATGAAATTGTGAATGATTGTATCTTTTGAAATTTCAATTAGAATAGGGAGTTGAGTTGTGATTTAAGATACGAATTGAGTGAGGGTAATCCATTTTTTGAGTGCGGTTGAGTGAGAAACTTTGAGTGCAGATGCACTCACTGATAATCAATGAGTTCGCAATTTGAGTGCAGTTGCACTCATTGAGTTCTCCGTTCGAGTGCAGGACTTTGAGTGAAGGCGAACTCATTGATAACCAGTGAGTTAACAATTTGAGTGCGGTCGCACTCATTGAGTTCACCTTTTGAGTATGGTTGAGTGCGAGATTTATTTAGAGGTTTTTATTCGAGGGAAATATTTTGTTCAGGGGCATGGTTCAAATGAATCAGTTGATTATGTGTAGAATCAGTTTATTCATAGATTGTGATTCACTTTAACCAGATAAATCAAACCAGGTTCTACTAAATCTTGATTCCGTAGAATCCACAGAATACGATTTACCGATTCTGTGGAATCCTTAGAATCCTTGTTGGAATCCTTGGAATCCTTAGAATCCTTGGAATCCACAGAATCCTTGTTGGAATCCTTGGAATTAGTCCAATTATGCGGAATCCTTGGAATCCACGGAATCAGACAAGATTCTACGGAATCTTACTCAAATTTGAGAGAGGCTTAGGATTAACAAATATTAGTTTAGGAAAACAAATCTCAATCTTAATTTTTCAATAATTTACCTTTGGATCTGATGGTAGGTTTCTGAATTTTATTCTTAGCAATCCAATTACTCAACGTTGCCTCGGTGGCTCCATAACGATTGGCAATAAAACTTTGCTTTCAACCATTTTGAAGAAGAGCTTCAATCTCAAATTTCTAAATATCCAATTTACTTTTGCCTGGTCCTTTCGGGCGACCCAATATCATACCGTTCGCTTTCTTCACCCGTAAGGCTTCCTTAGTTCTTTGAGAAATTAAATCTCTTTCAATCTCGGCTGCCATCGCAAAAACCATCGCCATGATTTTACTTTGGATGGTATCGTCTAATTGCCAGTTGCCTTTGACGGTGTACATTTTGATTTCCTTCTCAATAGCAAACAAAATGATTTCCATAATTTCCAACATACTTCGACCCAATCTCGAAAACTCACTAATCAAAAGTACATCCCCTTTTCCAAGTTGATTGAGAACAGTAAAAATCTGTCTTTCCTTCCAAGACACTTTTCCTTAAATTTTATCTTCCACAAATTAGACTTTACCCAAACCTTTTTCATTGGCTAAGGAAAGAAGGTCCGTTTTGTTTTTGGAGTTGTCTTGTTCGAGAGTTGAGACACGTAAATAAGCAATATTCTTAGGCATTTTGATAAAATTAGATAAAAACCTCATAAAGGTACTTATTTTATAAGATTTTTATCGTTTTTATCAATGAGTTTTGTTTTATTATAATGGAGGTTTATAGGATGGTTTATTTTGAAAGGAATTAATTCAAAACTTGAAAATAAATTAGATATTGGGCTGAGTACAGATGTTAAGTTATTTTAGTTGTACATCCATTTAAAGAGGGATGAATTTCCATACCCTTTTTGATTACAAATATGAGGTACTCAAATTTGAATAAAACACATCATGTTAATAACATTTACGACCGCCTGAGAAAATGAGGGATTAATTAGGCTGCCTTGGAAATTGAATTGTCAAGAATGACACACTATAAATATCTAAGACATAAAATTTTTTGATTAAACGTTATTAGAAACTAAATGTACAGTTTGATAAGTGAGGTTCTCGTTTGATTATAATAATGACCTCACAGTTAAATATATCGCATCAAATCTCAATCTTTCTTCACCATATCAAAGTGACCTACTGAAACAGGAAACAGATAAAATAGCAATGGAACTCATCTATATGCTTCTATATTGGAAGTAAAGAATCTGTCGATAAG
>JANPGQ010000594.1:0-2149 GCA_031423975.1 Cytophagales bacterium
TAACAAATATTGAAACATGAAATTTTATAAATATCAAGGTACTGGAAATGACTTTGTGGTGGTGGATGACCGCTCTGAGACATTTCCTGTTTCTCAAAAATATATTGCTGACCTTTGCCATCGCCGTTTTGGGGTGGGGGCGGATGGTTTGATGCTTTTGCAAAATGCCGATGGTTATGACTTTCGAATGGTGTATTTTAATGCTGATGGTACGGAAGGTTCCATGTGTGGCAATGGAGGGCGTTGCTTGGTGCGGTTTGCTCATGATTTGGGTATTATTGGCGATTCTACCACCTTTATTGCGGTCGATGGTGAACATGAAGCGAAGGTTACGCCAACAGTTATTTCTCTGAAAATGATTGATGTAAAAAATATTGAGCAAACATCTTCTTACGATTTTATGAATACGGGTTCGCCACATTATGTGGAATATGTGGAAGATTTAGCTCAATTTGACGTTTTTACTAAAGGAAAATTGATTCGATATAATGAGCCTTTTGTGAGTAAAGGAGGAACTAACGTGAATTTTGTAGAAGTGGTGGGGGATAATCAATTGGAGGTGCGCACTTATGAGCGTGGTGTGGAGGATGAAACGTATGCTTGTGGAACTGGCGTAACAGCTTGTGCATTATCGGCAAATTTGCGGTATGGTTTTGATAAATTTGTGGATATTAAGGTAGTAGGAGGGAAGCTCCGAATTGAATTTACTAAAAATACCGATGGCACTTTTCAAGATGTGTTTTTGATTGGTCCTGCAGTGAAGGTTTTTGAAGGAGAATGGTAAGTTTTCGGTACACGGTAAACGGTTAGAGGTGAACGGTTTTCGGTGTTATTTTTTGAAATGATTGAATATTAATAGTCCGTTCACTTTTAACCGTGAACCGTTCACCTTTGACCGTTTACAGATAGATAAAATAATGACAATCACTATTGTAGGTCTTGGGCTAATTGGTGGCTCAATGGCTTTAAGTTTGAAAGAAAATGCTTTTGCCGATACCGTAATTGGCGTTGATAATAATACTGAACATGTTGCCAAGGCTCTTTCGTTGAGATTGGTGGATAAGGCGATGAACTTGGAGGACGCTATTCAACAATCTGATATTATTATTTTGGCGGCTCCTGTGGATGCTACGGCGGTGATGTTGCCCCTTGTTTTGGATTTAATATCTGATAATCAGGTAGTTATTGACGTTGGTTCTACGAAAAGACCCGTGGTAGATGGGGTGAAAAATCATCCTAAACGACAAAATTTTGTGGCTACTCACCCAATGGCTGGTACGGAATTTTCGGGTCCAGAGGCGGCAATTCATCATCTATTTGATGGTAAAAATTGTGTACTTTGCGATGTGGATGATTCAAAGCCTGAGTTAGTGGCATTAGTGAAACGAATGTACGAGGAGGGTTTGAAAATGCGGATAACGTACTTAGAATCAGTAGCTCATGATCAGCATACTGCTTATATTTCACACATTTCGCATATTTGTTCTTTTGCGTTGGCGAGTACCGTTTTGGCAAAAGAGAAAGATGAAGAAAGTATCTTTAATTTGGCAAGTACCGGTTTTGAATCAACAGTGCGTTTGGCGAAATCTAATCCTGAAACGTGGATTCCGATTTTCAGACAAAATCAAGATAATATTATTGAGGTTTTGGATGAATACATCACTACGCTTTTGAAATTCAAGGGTTTAATGATTTCGGATAGTTATAGTAAATTACAAGAATGTCTTGTGCAAGCTAATGATATTAAGCGGATTTTGAACAAATGAGTTTTTAGCTACAAAGGCACAGAGGCACAAATTATTTAAGGAGTAAAGAAATGATGTGAAAATTGTAATTTGGTGGAAAATAATGTTCGGAGTCACTAAATTTCCCCCTAATTTTAAGACTATTAGTTATCAATTATTCACTATCAATTACCTCAAAACGCTCTTTCTATGTGTTTTTTCTTATTCCAAGGGGCGGTGGTGTTCATGCCCATGTGTATGGCAATGGCTATCATCAGGAGGGTAAAAATGACGAAAACCCATCTGAATATTTTTTGATTCTTATTCATAACATTTATTAATATTTTCCGTTAATTTGTTCGGATTTAATTTTATTACAAAAATACAAAAAAAGTCCTTCCCCAGTAATAACCACTATAAAAGAC
>JANPGQ010000595.1:0-2027 GCA_031423975.1 Cytophagales bacterium
GTTTAACAGAAATATTCTAAGAAATTCTACAAAAAAGCACTTTTTACGAATATTATTTTTATTAAACGGTATTTTTTAACAGAAATATTAATAAAATTCTGTTTTGACAGTTATTTTCTATAAAAACATAAAATACAGAACCGAATAAAATTCCGAAAATTTGAGTATTATCGCTTAGAAATCTTATTTAACGAAATTTTCTTTTGCAAAGTACACTTAAACCGAGCATCGTCCACCGCACTTTTTGCTCTGTGTTTAGTGGCTCTACCCTGCACACGCTCCCGCCACATACGAAAAGATGAGGGTTTCATTTCGTTTCGCATCACCGCAATTACTTCCTGTTCTTTCAAGCCAAATTGGGCTAAAATGGCATCAAAAGGCGTGCGGTCTTCCCATGCCATTTCCACAATACGGTCTATTTCTTGGTCGGTTAATGTATGCGTATTTTTCATATTTTGTCCAATAAAAAAGTCGTAACATTTGCTACGACTATCTTTATAACTGATTTGTGGAGAAAAGGTTTTTGTAAAATAGTAGTTCGACGATTCTACAGCTTTATTACAATTACAACCCTCAATTACTCGGACAACCCAAAATCTGAGCCTGAAATTTTGCCCCTGCATTAACTAAAGTATTAACATTCAATTGAATATAAGATTGAGAAGAAGATTTTACCGTTGAAGTTGAACTAATATTCCCCATCATTTCTAAAAGTCCTGATGAATTATATCTTGCATCCAAAACGTTGCCCGTCAGTGAAATTGTGGACGGACAAAGAAGATTGCGGTAAGTGGGCGTTTGCCTTTGTATTACGAACGAAGTAGAATTCGTAGTTTTTCCAGAAGTATAAACATTGTTGCCATTCAATGAATTGGTGAGCGTATCAGCCGTGATGGTTAGCAGAAAATTATTGGCATTATCCCACACCTGAGCCGTTACAGCTGCATAGGCACGAGCATGATTTGAAGAGCCATATTGAACATAATCTTTCATTTCGGCGGTAGCAGGATTTCCATTAAAAAGTGCCAATTCACCATCTGTTTGCCCCATTCCAGACCAATTGATGACTACATATTTAGCAGAATCTAAGGTCAGACTTCCATTCAAAACCATCATGTTACTAAGGTTTTGCGTAGAACTTCCATTGGCTAAATAGTAATTATTCAGATTGACTACGGGCTTTGAAGGGTTGTATAATTCAATCCATTTTTTTTGCGGATTTACTTCGTTGATTAGAACTTTATCTGTAGTAGGGAGGGTATAAAAAATGGTTAGGGTTGGTTTTGGGTAAAAATTTCCATCTTTCGAGGCAAACTTCATGGCTGAACCTGGGGTGCTTTCATCGCCAATCATTATCCAACCAAAATTATTGGAAGGGTTTGATAACCAATTGATTACATCAGTCTTCATACCAACATTACTCAAAACTCCATAATTCAAAGGAAAGGGTGTGAAGGTAATACTTGAAGTAATAGAAGGGCTTGGAACAAAATCACCTCCACGATTTGTCCAATTATTTGAAGGATAAAAAGTATATTTCCAGGTAGCATCATTTGTCATAGCGGGTGCTCCCAAACCACTCCCCGATGAATTTCCTTCGCCCCAGTCTTTTGATAATTTGTGCAAACTGAAATTATAAGTCGAAGTTGAATTAGCAGACCCACCAGTAACCGCCAATTCCAGTTTTACACTTTGAACTTGTACATTGGCAGGGAAAATAGAAAAGTCAAATTTCATCAAAGCCCGTCTTGATGTTCCGTTAAGGGTTTTTCCAGCAAATATATAGAACCCCTTGCCATTGCTTGCCAAAGTATCTTCTGAATAAATGGAATTATCCTTAGAAGGAACAAATTTCATCGAATCAATTTGAGCGTGTGTTATTTGAGATAAAACTAAAAGTAAGGAAAGTGTTAATATTTTTCCAAAACTATATATTAATTGACGGATTGAATAAAAATCAATTTTTAAAACATTTAATCCCTTGACAATCAATCTATTTATCAATAGCGAGGGATTTAAATCCCTCG
>JANPGQ010000596.1:0-1620 GCA_031423975.1 Cytophagales bacterium
TAATTTGACGTGTTTTAAAAAATCAAGCGGAACATATATCATATTTCCATCAGCAATACCATCATCATCTCCCCATACCTCTTTTGGTGTACGTGTTCCATATTCGGTTTGCGTCAAAGGTTGAGTTTCAATTTCATAATAGTTCTCTGTCAAATCAGTTCCCAAACGAATAAATGCTTTTACTTTCTTCTCAACGTCATGGTTTGGGCTATTCATACTCACAAACATTTTTAAGTTTTTGTAATTAATCAAATCCAATAATGTATTTTTGAAAGCTGCTCTCGAATCTCCATCCCGCAAATTATCTACGCAAAGACTCAACGATTGTTCATTGAGTTGAGCATTATTGATGGTGGTTACATCACGGTCACGCTCGAAACCTGGGGGCAACACATACGCTACCGAATTGGCATCTTTGGTAGTTGGTCCATTTTCTTCAATATTAACCGTTGACACTTTTAGTTTTGCATCGTAAGGTTCAACTACATTTTGCAAACCTCGTGGCGTAAGGTCACCAATGTAGTTACGATATTGAAATCCCGATAATTGAAAAGAAGCCATTCTACATACAACGGGTTCTTCCCACTCGGTCAAAACGGTACGGATAAAACGCATATTTTTCAAGCCATTTATCCCTCCAACGGCACTGGTTGGTTTTTTCAAAGGTATTCTAAACAAAAACCATTTTACACCACGCTCCGTAATTTCATCCACAATATAGTTCTGCCCCACCATCATTTTTTCGGGCTTCACATCAATTTCATATTCGTAATAAGCCTCCGTTTCGTTGATGGTATTATCTTGATTAAGGTCTTCACGGTCAGGCTGTTGGCTATTAGATTCCGTGAAACCCGTGTTGGTATTTGCTTGGGCAGAATTGGTAGAAGGTGAATTATTTTCCAAACCCATATAATTTTTATACCGCTGAATTAGACTGGAAGTTCCGTTAAATCTTTCGTTCAAATAATGGTAAAAATTATCACCTGCCGGGTCATCTTTTATTTCTTTATAACCATTTGAATTATTAGTAACTCTTTTCCCAATTTCATTGAGGTAGGTACTAAAAAAAGTGGTTTCGTTAAAACCATCATCAGAAGTATTTGGCAAACCATCCAATCCAACATCCTGCACTTCTCTACTTCCATCATTACCCAAGGTAAAAGTATTCGTTACAAATTGCTGGCGTGGTGCAATTCCCCATACAGTTCTTTCCACGTTCTGACGAGCCCCCGTTAATATTTTCTCTCCCGCAGGTATTCCATTTTCAAAGTTTGAATAATGATCAGGAATGAAATCTTCTGATATATCGCCCAATTGAAACAGCACCTTCCCGCCCGATATTGCTCTTCTGTTACTACTGGCTATATCTATTTCTTTATTACCCGTGGCTCTCACGGTTCCATCTGCACTTCCTGTTCCAGCGGGCAAAAGTGGATTCATCATCCAAAATTCCAAGGTTTCGATGTTGGCATTATCAAAATCGGTATCTGAGGTGATGGCACGAGTAATTGCTCCGAAATTTTGGGTCGGATTATTTAATAATCCATCAGTAGTAAGATTTGTATTGAAATTATAAACCCCTCTTTCCTTTGGGAAATAAGAAATATCCAACACATTCAA
>JANPGQ010000597.1:0-2611 GCA_031423975.1 Cytophagales bacterium
CATGCCAAAATGGAAGAAGAGCCACATCTCACACCGTTTATGGCCACAAAAAAAGTGCTTGGCGAGATTAGTGGGGCGATTATCGCAATTACTGCGGTAATGGTATCAGTATTTCTTCCTATTTCATTTATGTCTGGGCCAGTGGGTACTTTCTATCGACAATTCTCTATTACAATGGCCAGTTCTATTGTGATTTCAGCCCTGATAGCCCTCACACTTACGCCAGTACTGTGTGCCATGCTTTTAAAAAATAATCATGGGCAAGTCAAAAAGAAAAACATATTATCCAAATCATTGGATAAATTCAATCAAGGTTTTGATAAATTGACAGGATGGTACGTGGATTTGTTAAAATTAATTGTCAGTCGAAGAGCGCTAACGTTTATCATATTATTGGCATTCTGTGCTGGAATAGCCTACGAAAGCAAAATCCTTCCATCAGGATTTATTCCAAACGAAGATCAGAGTACGATTTATGCAATTATACAAACTCCTCCTGGCTCAACCTTAGAAAAAACCAACGAAGTTTCCAGACGACTTCAGAAAATTTGTGAAGAAGTGAAGGGAATCGAATCAGTCTCTTCTTTGGCAGGTTACGAAATTATGACCGAGGGACGTGGGTCAAACGCAGGTACTTGTTTGATTAACCTCAAATCTTGGTCGGATCGTGACAAAAACGTGAAGGAAATCATGGAGGAATTGGAAGAAAAATCAAGGAATTTGGGTGCTACGGTTGAATTCTTTGAACCACCCGCAATTCCTGGTTTTGGTACTTCGGGCGGATTTTCGATGCGTTTATTAGATAAAACAACCGATACGGACTATCGTGAATTTGATAAAATCAACAAGGAATTTATGGCGAATTTAGGCAAACGTAAAGAACTCACGGGCTTATTTACATTTTTTGCGGCAAATTACCCTCAATATGAACTTGAGATTGATAACAAACTGGCAATGCAAAAAGGCGTTTCTATCGGCAAGGCGATGGATAACCTTAATATTTTGATTGGTAGTACTTATGAACAAGGGTTTACGAAATTCAACCAGTTTTTCAAAGTATATGTGCAGTCTGACCCAAGTTTTAGGAGACTACCCACTGACCTTTTAAAGCTTTTTGTTAAAAACGAAGCGGGAGAAATGGTACCTTATTCATCATTTATGACGCTTAAAAAAGGTCAAGGTCCTAATGAAATTACTCGTTTCAATTTATATAATTCAGCAGCTATACAAGGACTTCCAGCCAAAGGTTATACTACCGCAGATGCCATACAAGCTATTCGAGAAGTTTCCGCAAAAACATTACCCAAAGGCTATGATATTGCCTTTGAAGGGCTTTCTTACGATGAAGCTAATCGTGGAAATGAGGCGCTATACGTATTCTTGATTGTTTTGGCATTCGTTTACTTTGTTTTAGCCGCTCAATATGAAAGTTTTATCATTCCTTTAGCGGTAGTGTTCTCTTTGCCAGTTGGGGTATTTGGTTCGTTTTTATTGTTAAAATTGATGGGATTAGAAAACAACATTTATGCACAAATTGGCCTTATCATGTTGGTGGGTCTATTGGGTAAAAATGCCGTTCTAATCGTGGAATTTGCCGTGCAGAAACGCCAACAGGGAGAAACAATTCTGAATGCCGCTATTGAGGGAGCCAGAGTACGTTTCCGTCCTATCTTAATGACTTCCTTCGCTTTCGTGGCAGGATTAATTCCTTTGATTACCGCCACTGGTGCGGGAGCGATTGGTAATCGTACTATTGGTTCTTCGGCACTTGGTGGTATGTTATTCGGTACTATTTTCGGTGTTATCATTATCCCTGGGTTATACTTTATATTTGGTAGTTTGGCCGATGGTAGAAAAATGATTAAAGATGAAGACAGTAATCCGTTATCAGAAGAGTTTGTTCATACAGTCGACAACTATAATTATACAAAATCAGACGATGAAAAATAAAAGAATGAAAAATAAGTCAATAATATTCGGAATATTATTACTGATGTCAGCCTGTGTACCAAAATCATTGGTTCTGATTAATAAAAATGAAAATAAGTCAGTTCCTGAGCGTTTCAACAACGCTCAGGACAGTACAAATACGGCAAAAACCATTTGGAAGGAATATTTTACTGATCCAAATCTGTTGGGTTTGATTGACACCGCTTTACGTAATAATCAGGAATTAAATATTACTTTACAAGAAATTGAGATTTCCAGAAACGAAATACAAGCCAGAAAAGGAGAGTATTTGCCTTTTGTAAATTTAGGCGGAGGTGCTGGAATTGAAAAAGTTTCTCGATACACCAGTCAAGGTGCGAGTGATGCAAGCACAGAAATAAAACCTGGAATTGCCACGCCTGACGTTTTGCCAAACACCTATTTTGGAGCTTTTGCCAGTTGGGAAGTGGATATTTGGCATAAACTTCGTAACGCCCGTAAAGTGGCTGTTACCAATTATTTAGCTTCGGTTGAAGGAAAAAATTTCTTAGTAACAAATATTGTTGCTGAAATTGCCAATTCGTACTATGAATTGATGGCACTTGATAATGAATTGGATATTATTAGAAAAAATATTGTGATTCTCAACAATGCCTTATCAATCATTAGACAAGAAAAGGAT
>JANPGQ010000598.1:0-10872 GCA_031423975.1 Cytophagales bacterium
GCCAAAAGCTGACAGCCAAAAGCCAACATACAATGAAAACGTTAAAATTAATCATTATTTCCGCTTGCTTTTTGGGCTTCGTGGCTTGTACGAAAAAGGAAGAAGTCACTAAAGAAGAATCAAAGAATTTGGAGCTTTCGAGCCATACTGTTGGTGAATTATCTTTGGCTTCGGCTACCTCTGAAACAGTGCAGAATGTACTGACACTCACGGGAAAAGTGATGCCTTTTGAGGAACGCCAAGTGAAGGTTTCGCCTTTGGTGGATGGCATTATTGAGAAACTTTCTGCCAATTTGGGCGACTATGTGCAGAAAGGGCAAACACTGGCAAAGGTAAACAGTACTGATGTGGCAGATATTGAAAATCAGGAGATTGGCTCAAAAACTGATTTGCTGTCGGCACAAAAAAGTTTACAGGTTCAACAGGATTTGTTTAAAGCTGGTTTGGCTACTGAAAAGGACGTTACCTTAGCCCAAAATGAAGTAATTAAAGCGAAAAGTTCGGTGAACCGTGCTACTAATGTAGAAGGAATTTACGGTGTGAAAAATTCGTCTTACACGCTAAAATCGCCTATTTCGGGTTATGTGGTAGAGAAAAATAACGCTATTTCTGATAAAATGGCGTATCACGAAGGCGAAACGGGTCCGTTTTTTACCATTGCCGATTTGTCTGATGTACAGATTATTGCCAATGTTTATGAATCAGACATTGCAAAAGTGAAGTTAGGTTATCCCGTTAAGGTAACATTGATTGCTTATCCCGATAAGGTTTTTATAGGTAAAATTGATAAAGTTAGTAATGTCCTCGACCCGCAAACTCGCACGATGGGCGTGAGAATTAATCTAAAAAATCCTAATAATCTCTTGAAACCAGAGATGTTTGCTCAAGTTACGATTGACTTTAATCAGAACAAAAAGATGGTTTCGATTCCTTCGGAGGCAGTGATTTTTGATAAGAACAAAAATTTTGTAGTAGTCTATAAAAATGCTAAAGATGTGCAGGCTCGTGAAATACAGATTGCTCAAACAACGAATGATAAGTCATTTGTTTTCAGTGGATTACAAAATGGAGAGAAGGTAATGTTGAAAAATCAATTGATGATTTATAATGCTTTGAATAATTAGAATTTATTCAGGATAAAGCACGAATGAATTACCTATTTCAACAAAAAAAGTTTCTTCGTTTTCCAATGATTGAAGTAATGGTAAATATTCTTCAAAGAGCCTAAGCATCAACTGATTTGATATATTTCCCAAAATAATTCTGATAAGTTTTTTGGGCGTATTACGAAAGATATGACTATTTCTAAAATCTTCGTCTTTGGTAATAACCACAAAATCATTGGCATCAGCATACTGACAAATTATGTTGTCGGGAGTACGCCACTTTTCAAGAATCTGGTTGATATGGATACATTCCTGTTCTTGACTAACGAGATACTTGCATAATTTGTAAGAAATATGGACATCACAGAGAAATTTCATTTATGCAACGTTTTGTAATGCACGTCCAGAAACCAACAATTTGGCATAACTCAATGAAGCAATAATATCTTCTCTTTCGAGTTCTGGATGGTCAGAAATAATTTCCTCAAAAGACATTTCTGACTCAATCATGTCCAAAATTACCTCTACGGGCCATCTCATGCCACGAATACAAGGCTTTCCGTGGCAAATGAATGGGTCGATAGTTATTCTATTTGATAATAACATAATTCTTTTTTTCAGTAAATATAGATAAAATAAGAGAATGAAAAAACTATTGGGACTTTCCCTCAAATATAAATTTGCGGTATTCTTTTTTACGGCTCTCATCGTGGTTTCTGGGGTGTTGAGTTTTATGAATACTGCCATTGATGCCTTCCCTGACGTAACAAATACGCAAGTAACAATTATCACGCAATGGCAGGGGAGGAGTGCAGAGGAAATTGAGAAATTTGTTACTGCACCACTTGAAATTTCGATGAATGGCGTGCAGAAAAAGACTTCGGTTCGCTCGACTACTTTGTTTGGGTTGTCTGTGATGAACATTATGTTTGATGATGGCGTGGACAATAATTTTGCCCGAATGCAGATAAATAATGCCCTGCAAGGCATCAATTTACCCGATGGTGTTGAGCCAGATATTCAACCGCCTTATGGACCAACAGGTGAGATTTTTAGATACACCCTTGATTCTAAAACGCTGTCAGCCAGAAAGTTAAAAGAAATTCAAGATTGGATTATTGACAGAAATATTCGGTCTGTGCCTGGGGTTGCTGATATTGTAAGTTTTGGTGGGGAGGTAAAAACCTACGAAATTAGCGTAAACCCAAATCTTTTGCAGGACTATGATATTACCCCTTTGGACGTGTATGAAGCTGTTCAAAAAAGTAATATCAACGTGGGTGGCGATGTTATTACCAAAAATAATCAGGCTTATGTGGTGCGGGGCATTGGTTTGTTGAAAAATATACATGATATAGAAAATATTTTGGTAAAAAATACCAATGGTGTTCCCATTTATGTAAAAACGGTTGCTTCAGTTTCAGAGTCGGCTTTGCCAAAATTGGGACAAGTTGGTCGGGATAAAACCACTGATGCCGTTGAGGGAATTGTGGTAATGCGTAAGGGCGAAAATCCTTCGGAAGTAATTACCAATTTGAACCTAAAAGTAGAGGAATTGAATACCAAAATTCTGCCCGAAGGTGTAAAAATTAAAGAGTTTTACAATCGTCAAACGTTGTTGGATTTTTGTATCGAAACCGTTACCCACAACCTCATCGAAGGTATCGTTTTGGTAACGCTGATTGTACTGATTTTCTTGGCAGATTGGCGGGCTTCGCTTATCGTTTCTATCATTATTCCTTTGGCCTTGCTGTTTGCTTTTACTTGCCTGAAGTTGTTGGGCATGAATGTAAATTTACTTTCTTTGGGAGCGGTAGATTTTGGAATTATCATTGATGGAACGGTCGTCGTCGTCGAAGGATTGATGGTGGTTTTAGCAGAGAAAGCTCATGAAGTGGGGATGGAAAGATTTAATGGTTTAGCTAAATTGTCCATGATTCGCCGCACGGGTTCGAGCATGGGAAAAGCCATTTTTACTTCCAAAATTATCATCTTAGTGGCTCTATTGCCCATTTTTGCTTTTCAAAAGGTAGAAGGAAAGATGTTTACACCTTTGGCTTGGACGCTCGGTGCAGCCTTGGTGGGTGCCTTAATTTTTACGCTTACCCTCGTGCCAGTATTAGTAAGCATGATGATGAATAAGAATGTAAAACACAAGTCAAATTTCTTTGTAGATGCCATCTTGAAGTATTCGATGATGTTTTTTTACTTCTGTTTTGGGCATAAATCTCAGACTTTTATTGCCACTATCATTTTCACAGTCGTTGGTTTTTGGACGCTTTCATTACATGGAACGGAATTTTTACCCCAACTCAATGAAGGCTCAATTTACGTGCGTGCTAATATGCCCCGTAGTGTCAGTTTGGACGAATCGGTGCGGTATTCTAATAAAATCAGAAAAGTTTTTGAGAGTTATCCCGAAGTGAAAAAAGTGCTATCACAGGCAGGTCGTCCAAATGACGGTACAGACCCAACGGGTTTTTATAACGTAGAGTTTTTCGTAGATATTTATCCGCAAAAAGAGTGGAAAAGTGGATTGTCAAAAGCGGAATTAGTTGAGAAAATGCAAGAAAAACTCTCGGTTTTTCAGGGAATTAGCTTCGGTTTTTCACAGCCCATTATGGATAATGTGGAAGAAGCGGTTTCGGGAGTGAAGGGTTCTATTGCCGTGAAAATTTACGGAACTGATTTTGATATTTTGGAAAAAGATGCTCAAAAAGTAAATGCTGTTTTGTCAAAAGTACGTGGCATTGAAGATTTGGGAATCATTAAAAACTTAGGACAACCCGAACTCAGAATTGAACTCGACCAACAAAAAATGGATTTGTACGGTGTGCAAACAGCTGATGCAGAAGCTGTTATGTCAATGGCGATTGGTGGGCAAACTGCCAGTCAGTTGTTTGAAGGCGAACGTAAATTTGACATTCGAGTTCGTTTTCAACAACCATTCAGAAAATCAGAGACGGAGATTGGTAATTTGATGGTTCCTACGATGAATGGTACAAAAATTCCGATTAAAGAAATTGCGGTAATAAAATCTTTGACAGGTCCGAGTTTGATTTTCAGAGAAGATACTCGTCGATTTATTGCAGTAAAATTCTCAGTTCGTGGACGAGATATGGGTAGTACCATTGCCGAAGCTCAAGCGGGCGTTTTGAAAGCAATTCCTTCATTACCAAAAGGTTATGAAATGAAATGGAAGGGAGATTTTGAGAATCAACAACGAGCTTCTAAGCGTTTGGCACAAGTTGTACCGCTGTCGATGATTGCGATTTTCTTTATTTTGTATTTGCTTTTTGGCAATTTGAAAGATGCTGCTTTGGTGTTTACCAATGTGCCTTTTGCCATTATTGGTGGGTCGTTGGCATTGCTGGTAACGGGTACAAATTTTAGTATTTCGGCAGGTATTGGTTTTATCGCCCTTTTCGGGATTTGTATTCAGAATGGCGTCATTATGATTGAGGTATTTAAAGATAACATCAAACAAAAGATGAGCTTACAAAAAGCGGTGGTTGAGGGAGTTAAGTCAAGAGTTCGTCCCGTTACGATGACTGCTTTTATGGGTATTTTCGGAATGTTGCCCGCTGCAATTTCTTCGGGCATTGGTTCAGAATCTCAAAAGCCCCTGGCAATCGTGGTGATTGGTGGTTTGATTGGAGCAACTATTTTGACACTCTTTATTTTTCCCTTAATCTTTGAAAGATTCTATCGGAAATATTTTGATTTGATGAATCATTAAGAAATTTGTCTGAATTTGGATTCGTGGGATTTATGGATTTATTGATTAAATTTCAACGAAAATCTCCTAATCCATTAATCTGACTAATCCAAATTCAGACAAATTTCCTCTTTTTCCGCCTTTGTTGAAATTCTCTCCAACAAAGGCGGCAAAGGGTGAAAAATAATTAAGTATATCAAATTTGCAATATTTATTTAAATATTTTCATTGCATAAGAACTCTTGCATTAATGTTTTTTAAGTATAATTACTTAGTATTCAAATACTTAAGTATAGAAAATCTCTCTTTACCAATATTGTCATTGGAAAAAGGGAGATTTTTTGTGTTAGATAATGATAGAAATATGAATAGAATGATTTTAACTTTATGCGAACAAAACCATTACTTAATCAATATCTCTTTTTAAACCTACCCATTTCTTTTACATCTACCTTCTTATCCTTATGATTTTATTACACTTGATATTGGTGCTTTTGTGCCTTTTTTAAAAATTAAATATTTGTGGATAATTCCTCATGAAACAAAACAAACTCAATTATTCAGCTAACAAACCATGTTTTTTAAACAATCAATAGTTTCTTTCCTTTTTTTTCTTTCTTCTCAAATTGCTTTTGGTCAAAAATCTTTCACTTTGACGGATTGTGAGGATGCTTTTAGAAAAAATAATCTTCTCCTTTTAGCCCAACAATACAATATTAGTGCTACTCAGGCGGCTGTGATTCAAGCAAAAATTTGGGAATTACCCTTCTTTTCGGGCGAATTTAACTTGATAAATCCGCAAGAAGGGCGGGTGGTAGATGTGGGTGGACAGGGACAAAAGGCTTTTCAAATACAACAATTAATTTATTTAGGCGGTAAGAAAAAGAATGAAGTTGCCTTTGCGAAATCGAATATTGCCATTGCCGAATTGCAGTTGGAACAACTCATTCGCAACCTTCGCTATCAAGTGAGACAAAGTTTTTATGTGCTGTATTTTGAGCAACAAAAACTCAAATCACTCAGTAGTCAAGTTGCCATTGTGGATACTTTGGCGAAGGCTTTTTCGGTACAAGCCGCTAAAAATAATGTCCCGCTGAAAGATGTGGTTAGACTCCAATCTTTATCGTTGAATATTACTAACGAAATTCTTTCGACTAAAAAGAATATCAATTCTGAACAAGAAAATATTAAAATTATTACGGGAATAGAGGGTCAAATAGTGCCTGAGGTACAGGAAAGGGATTTAGAGCAACTTTATACCCAAAAACTCTTGCAAAGTGTTGATGCTCTTTACGAAATATCCTTAGAAAAAAATCCTGAGTATTTATCATTTCTAAAAATTATTGAAAGTGATGAATTGCGAATAAAATGGCAAAAATCATTATCTACGCCCGACCTTACACTGGGGGCTTCGTATGACCAAAGGGGGGGCGCATTTTCCAATCAAATCAATGTAACTTTTGGAATTCCTTTGAAGGTTTGGGATAGAAATAAGGGGAACATTAAGGTGGCAGAGTCGCAATTGGGGCAGACCAAATTAGAGAAAGATTTCAAAAAATGGGAGTTGAAAAACAAGATAGAAAGCGCTTATTTGACTTGGAAACAGCAACAGGAGCAATATTTGCAAGTGAGGGATGTAACCAAAGGCAATTTTGAAATCGTATATAGAGGCGTTCTCCAAAATTTCCAAAAACGTAATATCTCACTATTAGATTTTACCGATTTTATGGAAAGTTATAGTCAAAGTATTTTAAATCTAAACGATATTCAAAAGCAAGTTGTGCTTTCGGGCGAGGTATTAAATTATTTGGTTAATGAAAAGTTGTTTTAAAAATCTCAATTACAAATAAAATGTACACAAAAATTGCTATCATATTCTCGGTTTTTTTAATGGTTACTTCTTGTCAGAAAGAAGATAAAAAACATGAGGAAGTTAAAACTACTTTTACTTTAACGGATAAAATGCTTGCCAGCACCAAAACGGAATTGGCAAGTATTCAGCCTTTGAAAAATGAGTTGAATTTTTACGGAAAAATTACTGCCGATAACAACAAAATCATTGACGTTTACCCAGTGGTAGGTGGAAATGTGATTAGGGTTTCAGTGGAATTGGGTGATTACGTTACCAAAGGTCAAGTTTTGGCTGTTATCAGAAGTACGGAAGTTGCGAGCTTTGAAAAGGAATTAGAAGATGCCCAAAATGATGTAGTGGTTGCCAAAAATAACGTGAAAGTTGCCCAAGAACTTTTTGAAGGAAAAATTACTGCTGAACGGGATGTTTTGGAAGCTAAAAGTATCTATGATAAGGCTTTATCTCAACTGCATCGTATTCAGGAGACTTATAAAATTTATAATATTAAATCAGGCTCAATCTACGAAGTTCGCTCACCATTGAGTGGGTTTATTATTGGAAAAAACATCAATCAAGATATGCTTTTGCGGAGTGATAAATCAGATAATATTTTTGACGTAGCTGAAATTGACGATGTTTGGGCAATTGCTAATGTCAATGAAAGTGATATTAATTTAGTAAAGTTGGGAGAGAAAGCTGCCGTTACCACATTAAGTAATCCTGACAAAGTTTTTAATGGTCATGTTGATAAAATTTATAATATTATTGACCCCGAAACAAAGGCGATGAAGGTGCGAATTAAA
Organism: Cytophagales bacterium; assembly: GCA_031423975.1. Taxonomy (GTDB): domain Bacteria; phylum Bacteroidota; class Bacteroidia; order Cytophagales; family Spirosomataceae; genus Arcicella. The sequence goes on from JANPGQ010000598.1 coordinate 7,480, forward strand.
CTGGCAAATTCTAATTATTTGCTAAAACCAGAGATGCGAGCAAACATCAAATTGTCGTTTACAGAAGCAAAAAGTATGCTGGCTGTACCATCATCATCTATCGTTTTTGACAAGAGTAAAAACTTCGTAATGATTTTCCATGACAAAGCAAATATTGAAACTCGGCAGGTAGAAGTTTTCCGCCAAATTGGTGATATTACCTACATTTCATCGGGCTTGAAAGCGGGCGAAAAAGTAATGACTGCCAATCAGTTGTTTGTGTATGATGCCTTGAATGATTGATAACCTCACCCCCGACCCCTCTCCTACTGAGAGGGGAGATTTACCCTCACATTCATCCGAACATCGAATAACAACCATCGAACATCGAAAACAAATATCGTGAACAAATTTATTAGAAATATCATAGCATTTTCCATCAAGAATAAGCCATTTACCTTCTTTTGGGTGGGTTTACTGGTTATTTCTGGATTCATTGCTTTCAAAAATATGCCCATTGAGGCATTTCCTGATGTTACGAATACCCAGATAATTATCGTAACGGAATGGAATGGGAGAAGTGCCGAAGAAATTGAGCGTTTTGTTACTACACCCATCGAGATTTCGATGAGTTCAGTTCAGAAAAAAACCAGTGTTCGTAGTATTACAATGTTTGGTTTATCGGTTATTAAAATCATTTTTGAAGATGATGTTGAAGACTTTTTTGCCCGTCAACAAGTTAATAATCAGCTCCGTAGTATAAAATTACCCGATGAAGTTGACCCCGATATTCAACCTCCCTATGGACCTACGGGAGAGGTTTTTAGATACGTATTAAAAAGCCCAGACAGAGATACTCGTGAACTTCTAACCATACAAAACTGGATTATTGACCGACAGTTACGTTCTGTGCCTGGTGTTGCCGATATTGTGGCTTTCGGTGGGCAGGAAAAGACTTATGACGTAAGTGTGGACCCAAGTCGGTTGGCTAAATATGACATCACTCCTTTGCAGGTTTTTGAGGCAATTAATCAGAGTAATATCAACGTTGGGGGAGATATTATTGAGAAAAATGGCCAGGCGTATGTGGTGCGTGGTGTAGGACTTTTGGCATCCATTACCGACATTGAAAATATCATTGTGGCGGATGCAGGTGGCAATCCAATTTTAGTAAAAAGCCTTGCTGATGTAAATGAAAGCTCGTTTCCGAGAGTTGGGCAGGTGGGATTGAATGATAATGATGATGTGGTTGAAGGCATTGTGGTGATGCGAAAAGGTGAAAATCCGAAGGAAGTTTTGGGTAGAATAAAAGACAAAATTGCCGATATCAACGAGCGAGTTTTGCCCAAAGATGTGAAGATGGAGACTTTTTACGACCGTGATAATTTGATGAATTACACCACCACAACCGTGATGCACAATATGTTTGAGGGCATCCTTTTTGTAACGGTAATTGTGTTTTTGTTCATGGCAGATTGGCGGACAACTGTTACGGTTTCCATCATCATTCCGCTATCGCTTTTATTTGCTTTTTTATGCTTGAAATTGAAGGGAATGAGTGCCAATTTATTATCGTTGGGGGCGGTGGACTTCGGTATCATCATTGATGGTGCAGTAGTGATGGTAGAAGGGGTTTTTGTAACCCTCGACCATATTGCCCACAAGAAAGGTATGGCGGCTTACAACAAATTAGCCATCGGTAGCATTATTAAAAAAACAGGTACAGAGCTTGGAAAAGCCATTTTCTTCTCTAAACTCATTATCATTACGGCACTTTTACCCATCTTTGCTTTCCAAAAAGTAGAAGGTAAAATGTTCTCGCCATTGGCTTATACCTTGGGTTTTGCCTTATTGGGAGCTTTGATTTTTACACTTACACTTGTGCCTGTACTTTGCCATATTTTCTTGAATAAAAATGTTCGAGAAAAAGATAATCCATTCGTGAATTTTTGGAATAGAATTGTTGAAAAAGGTATTATTTTTACTTTCAAACATAAGAAAACGACCTTAATTGCTTCGGTACTATTGATTGCGGCAAGTTTCTTTTCGGCTACGTTTTTAGGGACTGAATTTTTGCCACAACTCAACGAAGGGGCATTATGGGTAGAGGCTAAAATGCCGATGAGTAACAGTTTGAATGAAACGGTGAAAATGACGGCAGTTTTACGGAAAGAACTAAGGGCGTTTCCAGAAGTAAATGGCGTGTTGAGTCAAGTGGGACGAAGCAATGACGGCACTGACCCCAGTGGGTTTTATTACGTGCAGATGCAAGTGAATTTGAAGCATAAAGACGACTGGAAACGCAAAATTTCGATGGATGATTTGGTACGTGAGATGGATGATTCTTTGAAAAAATATCAAGGAATTGGATATAATTATTCGCAACCAATTATTGATAATGTAGCAGAAAGTGTGGCGGGAATTAATGCCTCTAATGCCGTGAAAATTTACGGGGATGATTTGGATAAATTGGATGATTTAGCTAATAAAATAATTGACCAAATCAAAAATGTACAAGGAATTAAGGACGTTGGTATTTTGAGAAACGTTGGGCAGCCCGAAATTAGCGTAGTGTTAGACCGTGAAAAAATGGCGGCTTATGGTATCAAAGTAGCTGATGCTCAAGCAGTTCTGGAAATGGCTTTTGGGGGAAAAACCGCAACCCAAAAATATGAGGGCGAAAAGAAATTCGATATTCGAGTGCGTTATAGCAAGGAATACCGCAAAGACGAAGTGGATATGGCAAACTTGAAAGTACCAACTTTATCGGGTGTAAAAATCCCGTTGAAAGAGATTTCCAGCATCCGAAAAATCACGGGACCAGCCTTTATTTATCGGGATAATACCAAACGATTTATTGGCGTAAAATTCTCGGTAAGAGATAGAGATTTGGGCAGTACCATTGCCGAGGCACAAGCCAATGTTGCCAAAGGAATCAAACTTCCAACGGGTTATAGCGTAGGTTGGACGGGTGAATTTGAAAACCAAGTACGAGCCACAAAACGCTTGACCGAAATGGTGCCCATCAGCCTTGTGGGTATTTTTGTGCTACTTTTTATCATGTTTGGCAATATCAAAGATTCGTTGATTGTGTTGGCAAACGTGCCTTTTGCCATCGTAGGTGGGATTGCAGCTTTGCACATTACGGGAACAAATTTTGGGATTTCAGGCGGAGTAGGGTTCATTGCTTTATTTGGTATCTGTATTCAAAATGGTGTAATTCTTATTTCCGAATTTCATAATAATTTAAAAATCAATTTACCCCTAAGTGAAGCTATTTTACAAGCGGTTAAGGTGAGAACAAGACCCGTGGTGATGACGGCTTTAATGGCATCCATCGGACTTTTACCAGCGGCATTGAGTACAGGAATTGGTTCAGAATCTCAAAAACCCTTAGCCATCGTAATTATTGGT
>JANPGQ010000599.1:0-5764 GCA_031423975.1 Cytophagales bacterium
TTGGCTAAAACTTGTAAATACAAAATATTGTATTGTATATTTGACAAATACAAAATATAATTTGTATAAATAAGATATCGCAAACTTTTATTGTATGATTATTTATACTTAGGCAACCAAAAGAGTTTAATTGGTTTAAAAACCAAACAATTTTATAATATTTTTTGCATTTTTCTAATATTGTACTTTATATTTGTACCGAAATTTAATCAAAAATTAACAAAATCATAAAAATCAGTTCAATTGTCATGGCAAAAGCGAAACTTGAATACATTTGGCTCGATGGTTATAAACCAACACAAAGCCTTCGTAGCAAAACTAAAATCGAAAATGACTTTAGTGGAAAATTAGAAGACTGCGATATGTGGTCATTCGATGGTTCTTCAACAGAACAAGCTCCTGGTGGGTCTTCGGATTGCCAATTGAAGCCTGTTTATATCTGTAAAGACCCAGAGCGTTCTTTATTAGGAACTCCTTCGTACTTGGTTATGTGTGAAGTATTGGATGCGTCAGGAAATCCTCACGAATCTAACGGTCGTGCAACGATTGAAGATGACGATAACGATTTTTGGTTTGGTTTTGAGCAAGAATATTTCTTGTATGACATTGAAACAAATCTTCCATTAGGTTTTCCAACAAATGGTTACCCACGTCCACAAGGACCATATTATTGTTCAGTAGGAGCAAAGAACGCTTACGGAAGACATATTATTGAGGAGCATTTAGAATATTGTTTACAAGCTGGATTGAACATTGAAGGTATAAATGCTGAGGTTGCTGCTGGTCAGTGGGAATTCCAAGGTTTTGCTAAAGGTGCTAAACAAGCAGGTGACGAAATGTGGATTGCAAGATATTTATTAGAGCGTTGTGGTGAGAAATATGGTGTTTGGATTAACTATCACTGTAAGCCATTAGGAGATACCGACTGGAATGGTTCAGGTATGCACGCAAACTTCTCTAATACTGTATTAAGAACAGCGGGTAATAAAGATGTTTATGATGTTATCTGTCAAGCATTTGCTCCATTAGTGAAAGAACATATTGAAGTTTATGGTGCTGATAACCACTTACGTTTAACAGGAAAACACGAGACTCAGTCAATCGACCAATTCTCTTATGGAGTTTCTGACCGTGGTGCTTCAATCCGTATTCCAATTGCTGCCGTTCAAAAAGGATGGAAAGGATGGTTGGAAGACCGTCGTCCAAATTCAGCGGCTGATCCATATAAAGTGGCGGCTCGTATTATCAAAACGGTAAAAACTGCTAAAGTATAAATTACGGTAAAGGGGTCACCGTTAAAGGTGAATGTTTTGCTACGACTGATAAAAAATGCTCATCTTTATAGGTGAGCATTTTTGTTTTGTCCAAATCCCAAATTCCATATTACCCAATCCTTAATTTCTATTATCTTTGCACCATGAAAAAGGTAGCATTTTATACGTTAGGCTGTAAATTAAATTATTCAGAAACCTCCACTATTTCGAGAATGTTCGAGACGAAGGGGTATCAGAAGGTGGAATTTAATCAAAACCCCGATATTTTTATCATCAATACTTGTTCCGTTACAGAAAATGCGGATAAGAAATGCAAGAAAATTGTTAAGGAAGCTAACAAGATAAATCCTGATGGATATGTAGCCATTATTGGCTGTTATGCTCAATTGAAACCAACAGAAATTGCTGAAATTGAAGGAGTTGATGCTGTTTTGGGAGCTGCCGAAAAATTTCAGTTAATTGATTTATTGGATGGTTTTGTGAAAGAACCAACTCAGAAAACTGCCAAAGTTTTCAATCAAAATATCGGAGAAGCTATCGAATATCATACTTCCTATTCCCTCAATGACCGCACCCGTACCTTTTTGAAAGTGCAAGACGGTTGCGATTATCCCTGTGCTTACTGTACAATTCCTCTGGCACGTGGAGCGAGTCGCTCGGATACGATATTGAATGTAGTGAAAGCGGCGAATGAAATTGCAGCAAGTGGTGTGAAGGAAATTGTTTTGACGGGAGTAAATATTGGTGATTTTGGTTTGAAAAATGGAAAACGAGAAGAGACTTTTTTAGATTTGGTAATAGCACTTGACCAAGTTGATGGCATTGAAAGATTTAGGATTTCTTCTATTGAACCAAATCTTTTGACAAATGATATTATTGCCTTTGTGGCATCATCCAAACGCTTTGTTCCCCATTTTCATATTCCCTTACAAAGTGGTTCTAATAAGGTTTTGGGTTTGATGAAACGTAGATATAAACGTGAATTGTACGTGGAAAGAGTCGCTAAAATTAAAGAACTAATGCCCGATTGTTGTATTGGGGTTGATGTAATTGTGGGGCATCCTGGTGAAACTGAAGAGGCTTTTTTAGAAACGTACAATTTCTTGAATGAATTGAACATCAGCTATTTGCACGTATTTACTTATTCGGAAAGAGAAAATACCGAGGCGTTGAAAATTACCCCTGTAGTGCCAATGAACAAACGTGCTGAACGCTCAAAGATGTTGCATATTCTTTCGGATAAAAAGAGACGTTTTTTTTACGAAAAGCAATTATGGAAAACGTTTACAGTTTTGTTTGAAGAATATGTTGAAGATTGCAAAAATAAATGTTTTACTGAAAATTACGTGAGAGTTTGTGCCAAGTATGACCCACTTTTGATTAATGAAACTAAACAAATTTCCTTAGTTTCTATTAATGAGAAAATGCTTGTGGAAGTTGAAGAGGTTGAGATTTTTGAATTGCATTAACGTTTTACTCCTTAACTATTCCAAATCTACAGATGACTTTAGCTTATAATTTTGCCTTCGTCTTTTTGATATTGATTGTAGTCAGTTTAAACTTTAAAGCCTATTCTTTAAAAGAAAAGCCTTCATTTTGGGTAGCGATAATTTTCTCATTTCTTGGACTGGCATTTGGAATGTTAGCAAAGCAAGATTTTAAGTTGTGGCAAAATTTTCATAAAAGAACTGAAAATCTATTTATTGTTACGGGAAAAGATATAACAAGGGGATATAAAGGGAATAACTTTAACGGCTATTTTGGAGTTATTACAAATAACCAATCAGCATATCTTCCAAACCATTCGTACGATAATTACAAAATTCGACATATTACGATTGGTGATACATTGAAAGTGTGGAATTTTGGAAATTTAAAAGAATTGGTTCTTCAATATTCGGTAACTAAGGATAATGATTTCTTGATTTCTTCAATTATTAAAAATTTCATTGCTTTTTTAATTTGTAACTCCTTCTGGATTTGGTTTTTTATAAAAAGGGACAGACAGAACCAGAATTAGTTTAACATTCCCAAACAAATGTTTTTAGACTTTTTTTTATATCTTAAAAATAATAAACTCCCCGTTACCATCACGGAGTATCTGACTCTTTTGGAGGCGTTGGATAAGGACGTTGTGGAGTATGACACGACTGATTTTTATTATTTGAGCAAAACGGTTTTTGTGAAAAATGAAATTTTCTTAGACCGTTTTGATGTCTTATTCGGGCAGTATTTTAAAGATGTCTCAAAAATTGGGGAAGAGCTTTTTGCCTTAATTCCAGAAGATTGGTTGAAACAGCAAGTGGCAAAAGAGTTTTCAGACAAAGAGAAAGCGAAAATTGAGGCATTGGGTGGTTTGGAAAAATTGTTGGAACGTTTGAAAGAGCTTTTTGAAGAACAAAAAGAGCGACACGAAGGGGGCAATAAATGGATTGGAACGAATGGAACATCTCCTTTTGGCAATAATGGGTATAATCCTGAAGGTATCAAAATTGGCAATAATAAAGCTGGCGGACAACGGAGTGCGGTGAAGATTTGGGAAGATAGAGAATTTAAAAACTACGATGACGACCTTGAATTGAATACTCGAAATATCAAAATGGCGTTACGTCGTCTTCGGATTCTGACCCGTGAGGGCGTGGAAGATGAATTGGATTTGGAAGGTACAATTCAAGAAACCTCACGCAATGCGGGGCTTTTGGATATTAAAATGCAAGCGACCAAGAAGAATAAAGTGAAGGTTTTGTTGTTGTTGGATGTGGGTGGTTCGATGGATGATTATATTGAATTGTGTTCGGAATTATTCTCGGCGGCAAAGTATCAATTTAAAAATATTGAGCATCTTTATTTTCATAATTGCGTGTATGAAACCCTTTGGAAAGATAATGAAAGACGGGGAGAACGCCTTTCTACTTGGGAAGTTCTGCATAAATATAATCATGATTGGAAGGTGATTTTGGTGGGAGATGCCTCCATGGCGACTTACGAAATTACCTCTGCACGGGGTAGTATTGAACATTATAACGAAGAATCGGGTTTAACGTGGTTACAAAAATTGAGTACCCATTTTCCAAATTTGGTCTGGCTAAATCCTACAACGGCGGGTTATTGGCAATATACGCAAAGTATTAAAATTATTAGAGATTGGACGGAGAATAGAATGTTTCCCCTCACAATTTCAGGAATTACTCAGGCAATGAAATGTCTGAAAAATAGCAAAATTAGGTACGAAGAGCATCTTTAAATTTGTCTGAACTTGGATTCATTGGATTAAAGGATTTTTTGGATTTTAAGTTTCAAACTTCTTTTCTTTCTTCAATCCTAAAAATCCATAAATCTGACGAATCCAAATTCATACAATAAAATGAATATATTTTACGAACCACTCATCAAACAAAACCTTTGCCTCAACGAAGAAGAATCTCGTCATGCTGTGAAGGTTTTGAGGCTTTCGGCAGGAGATTTGCTAAATATCGTTGATGGACAAGGAGGATTTTATACTTGTAAAGTTAAAAATACGCAAGGCAAAAAATGTGAATTGATCATTGTTGAGGAGAAGCAACAGTTTGGCATGAAAGACTTTTATATTCATCTGAGTATTGCTCCTACCAAAAATATGGATAGAATGGAGTGGATGCTTGAAAAGTGTGTTGAAATTGGCATTGATGAAATTTCTTTTATCCAAACTCGTTATTCAGAAAGGAAAGAAATTAAAACGCAAAGACTTGAAAAAATTGCGATTGGAGCGATGAAACAATCTCAAAAAGCTTATTTGCCCAAAATAAATGAGATGATTTCTTGGAAAGAGTTTTTTAAAAATGACCTGTCCGAATCTCAGAAAATGATAGCTCATTTGGAAGAAGGCGATAGAAAATTGATACAGCATTTAGCAAAACCCAAAGGGAAATATGTCATTTTGATTGGTCCAGAAGGGGATTTTTCACCTGATGAAATAAAACAGGCTCTCGAAAAAGGTTTTCTGCCTGTAACTTTAGGAAATAGTAGATTAAGAACCGAAACGGCAGGATTAGTAGCGTGCCACACATTGTCAGTTATTAATGAACAGTAAACTGTTTTCAGAAAATATGGAAAATAAATTATCAGCAATAAAAATTAAATTAGTATTTTGTTTTTTACTGTTCACTGCTAACTGTTCACTGCTAACTGCTCAGTCTTCTTTCAAAATCGCCAAGATGAAATATGGTGGTGGTGGAGATTGGTATTGCAATAAAACCTCTTTGGGCAATTTGATAAAGTTTTGTAATAGTAATCTTCGGATGAATATTTCGCCCGAAGAAGATATTGTTGAACCCAATAGTCCCGAATTGTTCACCTATCCATTTGTGCATTTAACGGGGCATGGCAATATCGTTTTTACGGAAGCAGAGGCGTTGAATCTTCGTAAATATCTTATTGGGGGCGGTTTTCTGCACATTGACGATAACTATGGTTTGGATAAATTTATCCGTAGAGAAATGAAAAAAGTTTTT
>JANPGQ010000600.1:0-4130 GCA_031423975.1 Cytophagales bacterium
GAAATTTGGAGCCGAGAAATCATTTTGCGACAGCACCGAAAGTGGCGCAATTGACACGCCCACCCACGAAGCCAAAGCCGTTAAGCCCATAGAAAGCACACCCCGATGGTCGAAAAAATAGGCGGCGGGAATGAAGACGATGGCGGGTAAAATAGTTACCAAACCGTATTTAGTGCCAAATAAATTGTACTGATATTGTAAGTAGCCTTCCAAAATTAAAAACATCATACAACCCAACAAAAGGGCGAAATCAGCGAATGGGTGTGGGGTTTTGACCTCCTCCCACGTGAAAGGCGAACGTTTGAGGTACGCAAAGCCAAAGCAACCCAACGTAATGAGGGAAATGAGAGCCACAATAACCCCATGCCCAATGGTATCAATATTTTGGTAAATCAGAATTCCCAAACCACCCGTAAATAGTGTAATACCCAAATACAAAAGCGTCCGCAATTCGTAGTGAATAGAAAAGGGTTTAGTCTTTTCGTATTCCGAAATAACGGTACTTTGTTCGGGCGAAATAATACCTTTTTCTTGGAGTGATTGGAGGAGGGTTTGGGCGTTCATGTTATTGTTTGGTTTAAAATAATGGTTGTACTTCGGTAGGTTGCGGCAAAACTACTATACTTCCAATATCCTCTAAAAGTATGGACTTTAAATCTTGTAACTTCCTAATTAGGTTTTCAATTTCTTTTGCATCCAATTTAGATAAATCAATAGTATCTCTGCTTTTGAAAGCAAAAGGATAAATTTCTTTAGTGCGTGGTACAAATGAAGCAAATATGTATTTATTCTCGTTATCTTTAATATCATTAATCACTAACTGATATTCATCTCCAACTCCACCTTTAAAATTATTTGCTTTTATTGCATAACCTTCTGATAATACAATAATTACTTTATCATTTTTGTAAATATTCTCAATCATCATACGCATAAAATCATTAGCAGTACATGTGTCATTAATTGCTTTGTCAAAGGTTGCAGCAAAACCTCTTATTCGTAGAGCATTAACTAATTTATGAACTTTCATTTGATGCTCTTCATCAATTTTGCCGTCTTTATCTGTCCAACAATATGTTACAAATATTTTGATTGGTTCAGTTTTTATCTCTTTTTCAATTATTTCTTCTTTTAAGATGTTTTTGTTAAATCCAGATTCTTTGTCAAAATTCTTTTGATATATTATTAATTTATCTTCTTTGCCTTTTTTTCGTTCTATGATTTTCAAACGGTCTAATGGATAAATATCATTCAACTCTTTCAAAATATCGTTATACAATTCTTCATGCTCTGCCCAAATGCGAAGTTCTTTTTCAGTTTCCAATAACTCGATATGGGCAGTTTTACCACGTTTATCTGTGAATGAAATACGATTTTGATAAAAACTTTCCTCCTCCTCTACATGGCAAAAATTCAATACTCTTACCTGTAAACGTTGTATGATTGCGTTATATACAAACTTGAATTGCAGAGCCCAATATTTATCTTCATTACTCCACTTAATTTTTTCATGTGGTTTGCAAACGGGAAATAATGCGGGAATCAGATATTGATAATTTCGCTCAACATTTACTTTATACATATCTTTCGGTTTAGCCATCACTTCACTTTTGAGCATATAGCTTTTAAATAATGCTTGCTCTTCAGGTGTGTATTTGGCTTGCCAAACGATTACAAAGTCTTCATCAATAAGTTTTCCTTGTAATCTCATAAATTGATTATCTCTCAATTTCAAAAAAGAATACATAGCCTCTAAAATCCAATCAGTCTGTAAAATAACTTGATTTTTAAAAAGATTAGGATAATAACTAACTACGCCCGCCCTATCTAAATAAGAAATCAAAGCTTTTGCATTACTAATTTTGTGGAAATCACAAATTGCTTGATATTCACTCCAAGCAATAGTTTTATTAGCTATTCTTAATTCTTCTAACTCTTCTTGAACAGCGTACCAATTTTTAGGAAAATCTTGAATAGGATAATTTTCTAATAGTTGCTCTATTTCACTTTGCAGGATTGATTTAAATCTTTTTACTTTATGTCTATCATACTTGCAATCAATTCTATGGTGAGTTGTATCCAAACGAATTCCTTTTGATTTATATTCCTCCACTAATTGTTCAAGACTATCATCATCTGGAAACTGTGAACTATCAAATTGACCGTCTATGATATTTTCAACTAAAAGTACGGTACTCTCTTTACCGTAGTCCGCAATAAAATCTAACCAATATCGTAATGGGTGTTGCTCACCTTCGGTACACTTTTTATTTGCCTGCTTTGTCCAAACCAATACATAAACTGCCCTTTGCCCTAAAAATAACCTATGGGTACTATGAAAAATATCCTGTCCGCCAAAATCCCAAACTCTTATATCAATTTCTGGCATTGCCCCCGACCAAATATCTAAAGCGATTCCATGTGTACGCTCGTTTACATCAATTGTGGGGGGTAGTTTACCCGTTTTAAGATGTTCATACAAGGTACTTTTACCCGCACAACCATCGCCTACAAACATCAGTTTTACATTACGTTTGTTTGTTACACCCGTTTCTGCATCATTAAAATAAGCCCGTATTTCTCCTAAATCAGACAAATTTATTGCTTCATGAAAAGGTAAAGGATTTCCTCTAAAATTCACCTTACTAACCCTCTCAAAAGAACAAATTACTTTAATACTATAAATATCTGAAATTTGATTGTAACTTAGGTTTAATGATTGTAAGCCCGTCAGTTTTGACAGAAGCGATACGCCGCCCGAACTAATATCCGAAATTTGATTGTAGCTAAGGTTTAATGCTTGTAAGCTCGTTAGATTTTCAATAAAACTAATATCCGAAATTTGATTGTGGATAAGGTTTAATACATGTAAACTCGTCAGATTTTCAATAAAACAAATATCCGAAATTTGATTGTGGCTAAGGTCTAATGATTGTAAGCCCGTAAGATTTTCAAGAAAACTATAATCCAAAATTTGATTGTTACCAAGGTATAATGATTGTAAGCCCTTCAAATTTTCAAGAAAACTATAATCCGAAATTTGATTGGAGCGTAGATCTAAAGATTTTAAGCCCGTCAGATTTTCAAGGATACTAATATCCGAAATTTGATTCTCGCTAAGGTCCAATGATTGTAAGCTCGTCAGATTTTCAAGGAAACTAATACCCGAAATTTGATTTTCGCTAAGGTCTAATGATTGTAAGCCCGTCAGATTTTCAAGGAAACTAATATCCGAAATTTGATTGTCGCTAAGGTTTAATGATTGCAAGCTCGTCAGATTTTCAAGAAAACGAATGTCCAAAATATGATTGAAGCGTAAGTCTAATGCTTGTAAGCCCGTCAGATTTTCAAGGAAATTAATATCCGAAATTTGATTGTCGCTAAGGTCTAATGTTTGTAAGCCTGTCAGATTTTCAAGAAAACTAATATCCGAAATTTGATTGTTGGTAAGGTTTAATGCTTGTAAGTTCGTCAGATTTTCAAGGAAACTAATATCCGAAATTTGAATTTCGCTAAGGTCTAATGATTGTAAACTTGACAGATTTTCTAAAATAGTCAGTTCTTTGCCTGAAAAAATGTTCCTTCCACCCTTATTGTCAGTTAAAATCCATTCTTTATTTGCTTCATCACGGTAAAATTTCCCTAAATTAAGTCCCTCCAACCAAACACAATCCCCTAATTCATCAGGCAAATAATTCACCAATCCACACTTCCCCAAATCCAAAAATGTGGCTTTGGTCTCTTTATTTTCAGCAATTAATTTTAGGGCAAGTTCACTCATGGTTAAGGTGGGTTTACGTATTAATTTCAGGTGAAGATAAGAAAAAATAAATCTCCCTTATACTTCACCCTGCAAAATCATTTCACCTCCACCAATTCAATCACCACACTCGTGCGGGAGTCGGTTACGTTTGGGTTTAAGCCAACGTTCATCAAGTAATCACCCGAGAAAATTAAGTCTGCATTTAGGCTTGATGGCTTGTCTGGAAATAGGTTAATCTCTTTAATTTTATAACGCTTTGTAGGCGATAAGCCTTTCATTTTTATAGGCATATAGCTATGACTTCCTCCTTCGTAACGGTTGCTGGTCAGGTAGTTAAACATCACGGCGTGGTCTTGGGCGGCATTGG
>JANPGQ010000601.1:0-1838 GCA_031423975.1 Cytophagales bacterium
ATATTTGTTGGTGCGGAGATTATAGATACAGCACAGAGTAAAATAGCTCTTCCTTCAATAACTGAAGAATGGAGGTTTAATTTTAAAAAACATTCAAAAAAGGAAGGTTTTAAAACATATATTCTTATTTGTGAAGAAACGCCTAATAATATTGAAGGTTGTTTAGTATTCAAGATGAAGGACAAGATTGAACCTTACATGGCATTTATAGAAATAGCTCCTCATAACAAAAGTGGAAATAGGAAATATGATAAAGTTGCGGGTTGTTTAATTGCCTTTGCTTGTAGATTGAGCTTTATTTATGGCGAAGGAGATTATAAAGGCTGGTTAGCATTTGATGTATTAGAAGAACAAAAAGAGAATGAGATAAAACTAATGTCTCTTTATTCAAAGAAGTATAATGCTTTAAGGTTTGGTACAACTACAATGGTTATTCCGCCAGATGGAAGTGAAAAATTAATTAATGAATTTTTAAAATAATTATTATGAAAGGTCAGGAAATTCAAGTTAATGACATTTGGAATGATGATAAACAAAATAAATTAAAACAATTTATTTTGCTCAATGCAGAGAAGCAAACCAAAGAAAGAAAATTAACTAATCAATTGCTTTCAATTCAATATAAAATTGAAGATTATATTAGAAATGAAAATGAAAATGAGCAAATTCTAAAGGTACTTGATTTTGTTAAAATGTATCTAAAAACACTTGACATCACTCAAAAAAGATTAGCAGATTTATTTGAAATGAGAGATAGTAATCTGCACAAATACCTTGTGGGAGAGAGAAAATTAAATCCAAAATTAGTATTAAAATTAAGTCATTTTTCACATACAAAACCAGAGTATTGGATTAGAATTCAAGTGAAAAATGAATTAATTGAATTAAAAAAGGAAAATAAGAATACAGGATATTATGAAAAGTATGATTATAGAAATTTGATTGAAGTTTGATATTTATAATCATAAATAAAAATCTTTAATCCATTCAAAATGTCTCTTTAGTCAGTCACTCGCAAGATGCGAACGACTCACCGAAAGTTATTCCATTATTCAAGTAAATCTTAAATTCAATTTCAAATTTACTTGAATAATCTGCTTTTTGCTTCCTTACAACCTATCCGCAATCCCTCTATCATTCGACAATCTTGGCACTTTGTTTTGTCCGCCCAATTTCCCTTGACTCCTCATGTAATTTATAAATGAATCTCTTTGCAATGAGTTGATTTTCAAAGGTCTAAGGATATTTCCAACCATTAAATCTTGGTAATAAATATTTAATTCTGATAATTTTTGATTTACATCTTGAGCAAATAATTCCAAATTTTGGGGTTCTCTCGAAAATTCGACCAACCATTCGTGATAGGGTAATCCGCCTTCGGGTGGGCTTACTTGCGGAGCTACCGTAAATTCTACTAATTCCACTTCTGGTTGTCGTTGCATGGCATATTGCATGGCTTTTTCTACTTCTTCGCCAATGACGTGTTCACCAAAAGCGGAAATAAAATGCTTGATTCTGCCCGAAACTACGATGCGATATGGATTCAAGGAAACAAATTTTACGGTGTCTCCGATGGAATATCCCCACAGTCCAGCGTTGGTATTCATCACTACGGCATAGTTTACGCCTAATTGTACTTCTCCAATATGCAAGCGCCTGGGATTGTCTTTAAAATAGTCTTCAACGGGAATAAATTCATAGAAAACGCCAGAGTTCAACAACATCAAAAGCCCTTCTTCTGTTTGAGAATCTTGGTAGGCAATAAATCCTTCGGAAGCTGGATAGGTTTCAATAGAATCTACTTTATAACCAATTGATTCATAGAGTTTTGCACGATA
>JANPGQ010000602.1:0-3193 GCA_031423975.1 Cytophagales bacterium
TATCTATCAAGCACCTTTTTTGGGTTTAGTAAAAGAGCTTTAATTTTGGAAAAAAGCAACAATTTTCAATAGATATTTCCAAAATTAAAGTTAATATTGGAAATATCTTTCTTAAATTAGCACATATTTCCAAAATCAAAAGAAAATGTTGATAGGTAGAGAACAAGAAAAAGAGATATTATCCAAACTTTTGAGATCAAAACAGGCTGAATTTGTGGCTATTTATGGTCGAAGAAGAGTTGGGAAAACATATTTAGTAAGACAATTTTTTCAAGAACAAATTGTCTTCTCATTCACGGGAGCATTTGAGACTGAAACAAATATCCAACTAAATAATTTTTGGGTAGAATTAAAACGAGTTTATCCAGAGGCAGAATTTCAAGAAAAACCTCAGAACTGGTCCGAAGCATTTCATCGGCTGACGGATTATCTCATCTCAATCGGAGAAACAAAATCAAAAATCGTAATTTTTATTGATGAATTACCTTGGCTCGACCGCACTGGAGCAGGATTTGTGTCGGCATTGGAGTATTTTTGGAATCAACACGGCTCTCAATTCAACAATTTAATTTTCGTTACTTGTGGTTCGGCGGCATCTTGGATGATTGGCAAATTATTGAAAGCCAAAGGTGGTTTGCATAATAGAGTTACTTGCAGAATTGAATTAAAACCATTTAGTTTGAAAGAAACGAAAGAATTCTGCGATTACAAAAATCTCAAATTTAATTATTATCAATTAACGCAACTCTACATGGTTTTGGGAGGAATTCCATATTACTGGCAAGCTATTGAACAGGGAAGAAGCGTTGCCCAAGTAGTTGAAAACCTGTGTTTTGATAATAATGGAATATTGACAAAAGAATTTGAATATCTATATCATTCGCTTTTCAAGAATGCAGAGAAACACATAAAAGTGATAGAAGCATTAGCTTCGCATCCTTATGGACTAACAAGGCTTCAATTATTGGCAGAATCTCAAATCTCGAACGGTGGAAATTTTGTGAGAGTCATAGAGAATTTAATAGATTGTGGTTTTATAAAATCCTTAGAACCTTATGGTAAAAAGAATAAAGATACTGTTTTCAGAATAATAGACTTTTACAGTGTGTTTTATCTAAAATATATCGTAGGAAATACAGGAGAAAGAAATAATATCTGGCAAAGTTTATCAACGAGTGCAGGGTATAATTCATGGATGGGATATGCTTTTGAAAACATTTGTCTAACACATCTAAGACCAATTCATGCGGCATTAGGAATTGCGGGCGTTTTCACAAAAATCTCCTCTTTTTATTTTAAAGGAAATGATGAATTACCTGGGGCTCAGGTGGATATGGTCATTGAAAGAAATGACGGAATTATTCATTTGTGCGAAGCCAAGTTTACGAACACAGAATTTGTGTTAAATAAAGAAATCAATCAAGGACTTAGAAGAAAAAGGTTAGTTTTTCAAGAAATAACTAAAACTAAAAAAATGGTAGTAACGACATTATTTAGTACCTATCCAGCCATCCAAAATCAATATTATAATGAGGAAATCCACTCAGAAGTTAGTTTAGAATCATTATTTGTATAAATTTCTTTTTCGTTAAGAAATATAAATTGAAAAAATATTATTTATAACAATTTGGTATCCAATAAATTAAATAAATATTTCTTGAAAAAGAAACAGATTATAACGCCTGAGAATCCATCAGAAATAAACAATCCATACAAGTTTGAAGAATAATAAATTCTCAGAAGGTAAATTTTAAATAAATTCAAACATTTTAGGAATAAATATTTACTTACGATAATTGAACGTTATCAAAAATAATTATATTTGTAAGAAAGAAGGATATATATGAAAACCAATTTAATCAACCAAAATATTAATCAATCAATTGGCTTGCCGATTGACCTCCAAGAAAAAGTCAATGAATATGGGCGTTCGGGATTAGAGGGTGCAATCAATACTCAAAGAGCCTATAAAGCTGATTTGAAAGATTTTAATAATTGGTGTGAAATTAATGGACAAATTCCATTTCCAGTTTCTCCCGAAACTTTGGCAGCTTATGTTTCGCAATTGGCGGATACTTGTAAATGGGCAACTATTAATCGAAGACTTGCCGCAATTTCAAAATTACATCAATTGAACAATTTAGATACCCCAACACAAAATCGTGTTTTCAGGATTGTGATGGAAGGAATTAAACGAACAAAAGGGGTACGACAAAAACAAGCTCCCGCCTTTAAACTCAATATTTTAAAGCAACTTCTACGTGATTTTGATACAGAAAGTAATTCAAATTTAAGGAATAAAGCAATAATACTTTTAGGGTTTACGGGTGCATTTAGGCGGTCGGAATTAGTAGCTTTAAATGTGGAAGATCTAAGTTTTACAGATGAAGGATTAATTATTTCTATGCAAAAAAGTAAGACAAATCAATACGGAGATTACGAAGAAAAAGCCATTTTTTATAGCCCAGAAGCAGTTTTATGTCCAATCAGAACACTAAAAGCATGGATTGAAAAATTAGACAAAACTTCTGATGCTTTATTTACACGAGTAAGGAAGGGCGATAGATTAACAACCGATAGACTCACCGATAAAACGGTAAATGACTTAGTAAAAACGTATTTTGGCGATACCTTTTCTGCTCATTCTCTGCGTGCATCTTTCATTACAATTGCTAAAATAAATGGAGCTGATGACTCTGAAATTATGCGACAATCTAAGCATAAGACATCCGCAATGATACAGCGATATACTCGGATTGAAGATATTAAAAAGCATAATGCTGGTATGAAATTGGGGTTATAAAAATAATAATGCTTCAATCACAGGATATAAAATAAATATAGAGAATTGTAGAGTGCATCAGTTAATAATTTTCAATCCAACAATTCCAATTGAAATAAGCGACAGCGGGCATATTTTTCTGCGCGTTCGAGTCAACGGCTCTGAACCGCTTTTGTTCGGACTTGATAGCGGATTTGAACAGACGGCAATTACCACTAAGCAAGCGAAAGCATTAAATCTCAAACTTTACGGCGATACGCAAACCACCGGCGGCGGTGAAAATACGGAAGATATTTCTTTCACCAAAGATGTTTCGTTCGATTTGGCGAGCGTTAATTTTAAGCTGAAAGAAATCGGAGTTCTGGCACTTGATTTTCCCGCGCCTGCGCCTAACAAAGTTATCGGCGGAAT
>JANPGQ010000603.1:0-2743 GCA_031423975.1 Cytophagales bacterium
CTTTCCACCGCTCGTCAAATCTTTGTGAAAAGGTTTCCTAACGAGCATTAGCATTTTTTATATTTGCCCGCACATTAACCTATGGAACCTCGACCGACTATTTCATTCGAAGATACTTCAGTAGCATTCAGTTATAAATCAAATTCTGACTTACGAAAAGCCTCATGCAGAAAATCATCGAAAGGTAAGGCTACATCTCCCGTTGGTGTCCAATGAATTCCATCTTTTGATTCAGCATATCGACAGTCATAAAACGGTTCTGGATAACCGTGAATATACTCGCATTTTTGTCCTGAAATATACCACATTCGCCAAACGCCATTTTCATACATCACGGAAGGTTGAGCTGCCCAAATTGGATTGTGAATCGACCTATCCATAATGGGTCCTTTAAACATTTTTTTAAAAGTCAAACCACCATCAGAACTTACTGAAAGCCCCATCGAAAGACGATAAGAGTTATGTGTTCTATTCCAACCTGTGTAATAGAGCCAAATATCACCATTGGGCATATCCACAAACCATGCGGGCATTGCACCTGTTTCGTCATATTCCCCTGGTCCACCCAATTCTAATACGGGTTTATCATGAACATATAAAATCTTGGTAGGGTCGGCATAATCAACATCAATAAACGTAGGGCGAGATTGCCCCTGAGCGTCTCTTGATGAAAAATATACTCGTAAAAAATCTTTATGTTTGTAGGCAAATGGTACTTGTGCGTGCGAAATGCTATGAGCCAAAGAACCATCTGGTTTATATATTACACCTTTTTTAATCCACATTTTTTTAATGAATAATTGATAATGAATAATTAATAGTTGAAAATATTGGCGAATAATGAATCATTTTTAGTTCAAAACTATTCATTATTCTCTATTAATTATTAACTCTTCTTGTCCGCTCTCAATCTCCAATTGTCTTCAAAATCTTTACCTGGAATTTGTAGGTTAACGTTTACCTCTGGTTTTTTATCCGTTTTATTGTAACCCATAACATAATATCCAAAACCGAAAATCCAGTGTAATTCAAAATTATCAATGTTTTTGGGTAAATCTTCAAAAGGAACTTCATCCGCAAACATGGGGTTTGCCTTCATCAAAGTCTGATATGTTGGCTCGTTTCTCAACCACGGAGCAACACTTTCGTCGCCGACCACAATTCTTGCACCTACTTTTGCCACACGATTAAATTCTACAAATGCTTCTTTTCTTTCTGCAAAAGTATTTATTCCGCCGAAGTGAAAAACTGCATCAAATGTTTCGTCTTCAAAAGGTAAATATGTTCCGTTGGCAATGAAATAATTCACTGTTACACCATCTGGTTGAAGACGTTGTTTGGCTAATTGAAGCATTTTAGGAGACAAATCTGATAAAAAAGCCTCTCCATTGGGAGCAATTGCTTTGATGATTAATTCAGAATCTTTCCCTGTTCCTGCTCCTACTTCTAACACTTTCATACCAGGTTTTAGATGCAAAAGTGAACACATCTTTTCACGATTTTCTTGTTCGTCTGAATTCAAAGATTCAAAAACCCAAGTAACGCCACGGTCATAACGCTGATAAGCATCATTATACGCCATTTGTTCCTTACGGTCTTGCTCAAAAAGTTCTTTCGGAAAAGTTAAATCCACAATATCATTGACCTCATAACTCAAAGGTTCTTGAAGCGAGGTATTAGTTAGCGTTTTGCCATCTTCTGACAATTCCAATTCGGTTTTTGTCTTTGGGCAAATGTAATTTTGTTCGTAATTATCCATTTTTATAAATTAATATCTTTGCTTGAAACCTTTGCTTTCTCGGCGGGATTACCTTTATAGATACTCCATTCATCTGATTTTTTTCCTGTAAAATTTGTTCCCATCGCTATCAAAGTTCCTTCTGCCAATGTTACACCATCTCTGATGGTTGCATTTACGCCAATAAAACAATAAGGCTCAACCACACAACGTCCCGACAATACAATGTGCGATGTAAAATACACATGGTCTTTAATAACGCTATGATGCCCAATATGGTTACCACTCCAAAGCACAACGTCATTGCCAATAGTTACGAAGGGTTGAATGGTGTTATCTTCCAAAATAAAACAATTCTCGCCTATTTTATCAGTCAAAACGGTGGCTTTTGAACTGATATAAGAAATAAATTCGTATCCTTTATCTTTGGCTTCTTGATAAACTTTGGCTCTGACCATATTCATTTTTCGTTCCGAAAGCGGAGCAAAAAACTTGTATTCACTCGGAGGAAAAAGGGTTGTAACTTCCTCAAAAGGCACTACTTGAATCCCACAAAAAGTAGGCTCTTTGATGTATTCTTGATTAACCGTAAAAGCAACTATCTGATGTTCAGAATCGTGTGTGAGATAATAATGAGCTAATTCAGCCACTAATTCTGTTCCAAAAACTACTACTTTTGCCATATTTATACCAGTTCGTAATTATCTAAAAACTTATTTATTTCTTCTTTTGAATTAAACATCAAAACGTCAATTATCGAAAGCCAGGGTACAAAATCATTTTTGAGTTGCTTATATTCGACCGACTTTGATTTGATAAAATTCATGGTCATATCCTCTTTCGCAAAAACATCTTTATCGTACAATTCAAGCCCACCAATGGGATTAATATAATGATTGGCTTTTTCTTGCAAACAAATGTCTAAAATTCGTTCCTGAGCTTTTTTATCAGTATTGTGATAAATAGATGAACTTGAAATTATCTCCGTTTTAATAGCTAAATATT
>JANPGQ010000604.1:0-5430 GCA_031423975.1 Cytophagales bacterium
ACCTGATTATTAAGCTATTATGAAAATTATTTTTGAATATTTGTAGTATAAAGGAATTAGCAATTAGGTGTAAGATATGAACAATTGCAATTTTATTATAGAAACTCATAGCTTGTACCTCACAAAAAATCATTAACCTTAAAATTCAAACGAATTATGGCAATTACAAAAACGTACTCTAAAAGTAAGCCTGTGTGCAAAGTAACTTTTGCTTTGGATGCAGAAACCGTGAACGGAGCAAAATCAGTAAACGTATTGGGAGATTTCAACGAGTGGACTTTAACACCCTTGAAAAAACAAAAAGATGGTTTGTACAAAGCATCGGTAGAATTGGAAAAAGGAAAAGAATTTGCGTTCCGTTATTTGGTGGACAATAACTGGATTAATGACGAAGCGGCTGATAAGTATATTCCAAGTGGTATATCGGCTGATGAAAATTCGGTAGTTGTGCTTTAATTTTCGGTACACGGCGAATGGTGAACGGTTTACAATCGAAAAATAACGCAAAAGAGAGACTAATTTATTTTGGTCTCTCTTTTGCGTTTGAAATTAATCAAAAAATGTCAAGTGCAAAACCGTTCACCGTTCACCCTTTACCGATAAGATTACACCTTCACAATCATCTTCTTCTGATACATCACCCACAAGATTCCGAGCCAGATAATTACTACCGTCAAAGCACCTGCTAAGGACGCATTATAAGGATTTGAGAATATGGGAGCGATGCCATTTTTGTAAATCCAATTCTGTAAATTAATGGTTCCGCCGTCTGGCTTATCAATTTTTATCATCCCTAATATTCTGGGAATCAGACCAGTAAGAAAAAATACTGTAATAGCATTTACACCATACACTACAAAAGGCTTTGTCCACCACTGAGAACCTTTTACATCAATTAGCCAATAAAAACTTGCCAAAAAGCACATCGCCAAGCCCGAAGTCCAAAGTACATACGAACTCGTCCAGAGGGCTTTATTGATAGGAAATCCTGCCTCATCCCACGCCCAACCCAAAGCCATAGCCATACATCCGTAGAGGAAAATATACGTGAGTTTTTCACCCACTTCTTTATCTTTTCGTTGCAACCAAGTCCCCGTCAATACGCCCGAAAGCCCCGTGGCAATTGCTGGTAGGGTACTCAAAAGTCCTTCGGGGTCCCAAGTTTTGGCAGCTTTGTAGAGGTGTGGGATTCCGATAATCATGCGGTCGAGATATGCCCCTAAATTATGCTCAGGGTCAAGATTTGCTACGCCAAAATCAGGTACGGGAACGAAAGTCATCAATACCCAGTAAGTTATCAAAATCAGTCCAAAAATTATCTGTTGCGTTCTGTTTTTGGTGAAAAGATATATCAACGAACAAATAAAAAATACCAACGAAATTCTTTGCAAAACTCCTGGAATGCGAACTACTGAAATATTTAATCTCGGAAAAAGTGAAAGGAATAAACCCAGTCCAAAGAGTTTTAAGGAACGAATTAATAATTTTACAAGTATCTCTTTATCAGCTACTTTCCCTTGATAAGCAAAGGAAATAGACACGCCTACGATAAAGAGGAAGAATGGAAAAACCAAATCTGTTGGTGTACATCCGTTCCATTCTGCGTGGTCGAGCGGGGCATAAAGATGCCCCCAATCGCCAGGATTATTCACTAAAATCATCATGGCGACGGTGAGTCCCCGAAAGGTATCAAGCGAGAGTAAACGTTTGTTCATGTTGTTAGTTTTATGGGAGGTATTTAACAAAAAACCTCCATGTAAAGAGGAGGTTTTGAAACTTTGTTAAAAATAGTAAATAATTTTGTGATTGTCAATTGCTTGATTTTTTGCTTTGAGTTTATCGCTTTATAAAATCTACAATTCCTTCAATTAGCCCTTTTGAAAGTGGCAAATTTTGGTCTAAATACGTTTTTGCATTTTCAGTTCTATCAGAAGGAGCATCTTTCAAAACGTGGTTCATTCCTTCAATTACCAATAATTTTGCTTCTGGTTTTGCTTTTGATAATAATTCAGCATCATTTACGGATATCTGAATATCCGTAGTCCCCTGAATTATCATGGTCGGTATTTTAACTTTTTTGATTTCATCAGTTGGATTGTATTTCAACCACGAAATCATGTAGGGCTGTATGCTGGGACGAAAAAGAGAAAAAACTACAAAATTCTGCATCAATTTTGGAATTAATTGTCCTTTTCTCAATAATGATAAATTTTTACTAACTTCTTTCAGGACCGAATCGGGTAATGGTGGGGACTGATTTCGCATTTGCTCGTTCAAAATTTCATCAATGGGTTTGCCCGAACCTGCCAACGAAATATATTTATCCACTTTTCGATTTTGAGCGGCAATCATTCCAATCAATGAACCTTCTGAATGCCCTAAAATAACAATTTCTGAGAATTTATTCATCCGAACCAAAGTATCTATCCACTGGCGAGCATCCTGTACATAAGTATCAAAAATTACATCAGATTCCTTTAACATTGAATTTTGACTATTTCTAATACCTCTTTTGTCATACCTGAGAGAAGCTACGCCCTTTTTTGCCAGTTCTTCAGCAATCATTTTGTAAGAATTTGCTTTCACTCCCTGCATACTATTCCCGTCTCCGTCAGTTGGTCCAGAACCTGCAATAATTAATACCAAAGGGAGTTTTTCGGTAGTTTGAGGAGATAGTAAAATTCCACTTAGAGAGCCTTTGGGCTGTTTTAAAATAATATTTTGAGCATTTCCAAAAAGAGGAAAAATAAAATAGAGCAATAGAATTAGTTTTTTCATGAATTTTAGAATTTATAGAAATTTGAGGATTAATTTTTAGTGAAAACTTCCCGAAACAATTCCATTGGGGGTTAAACTTTCGGGAAGTTGTACTCTCTATCTACTGATATTTATTCCCTATTAATTAGATTCCGCCCGATAATACATCGTAGAACAGTTTTCCTTCGTCAGAATTTCTTTTGCCTGAGCTATTAAACTATCCGTCGTAACTGCTTGAATTTTAGCAGATTCTTCATTGGCGTATTCCACATTTCCCGCATTGGCCGCAAAGGCAAGGTTCATGGCACGGTTCAACAATTCTACTTCCGAAAATACTAAGGTCGATTCTGCCTGATTTTTCACTTTCGATAATTCTTCTTCTAAAATCGGGTTTTTCAAGAAATCATCCAATACATCTTGAATGGCGGCATCTCCTTCTTCTATGCTCACACCAGCGTTCAAATTGCCCTGAATCATCAATAATCCAGGGTCTAATGAGGCTGTAACGTAGGCATTTACCGAATTGAAAATCTTATTCTCTTTGACTAATTTAGTATGAAATCTTGACGACTTACTTCTTCCCAAAATATCACTGGCTAAATCAACCGAATTAAAATCAACATCGTGTCGTCCTTGGGTGTGATATGCCTTATAAATAGCATTCAAAGGCACTTTTGCTTCAGTTTCCAAAAATCTCGCTGCGGTTTGGATGGGTTCTTTGGGCAAATTTTTAAGTATCACATTGCCCGCAGGAATAGGCTCAAACCACTTTTTTGAAAGCTGCTTTACTTGCTCCAAAGTTACGTCTCCAGCCACCACCAAGATGGCATTATTGGGCAAATAATGTTTATAGAAAAAATCTCTAACATCGTCCATTACGGCATCTTCAATATGCGAAATTTCTTTACCGATTGTAGCCCATTTATAAGGATGATTTTGATACGCAAGGGGACGTAGTTTCAACCAAATATCACCATAAGGCTGATTTAAATAGCGTTGTTTGAACTCCTCAATGACTACTTTTTGTTGTACATCCAAAACCTTTTGGTCGAAAGAAAGCGACATCATGCGGTCAGATTCCAACCAAAACGCCGTTTCGATGTTTACCGAAGGCAAAGTGATGTAATAATTTGTAATATCGGGCGAGGTAAAAGCGTTATTCTCACCACCGACCTTTTGTAGGGGCGTATCGTAGGAAGGAATATTTTTTGAACCGCCAAACATTAGGTGTTCAAACAGATGGGCAAAACCCGTTTTGTGTTCCTCTTCATCCCGTGAACCCACATTATAGATGATATTAACAGCCGCAAAAGCCGTAGAATTGTCTTGGTGGACATATACTTTTAGTCCGTTATCTAATACAAAATGTTCGTAACTTATCATGTTTTGGCAATCGGCTTTCGGCAATCGGCTTTCGGCTTGTCTTAAAATGTATTCTCTCGTAATTTTCAATCAACAAATATACGTTATCAAACTGTTTCTCTGAAGCAAACAATTCCAATATGACTAAAATACTTAGATTTATTTTTATTGCTCAATTCTCATTGCTAATTGCTTATAGCCCAAAAGCCCAAATTCTCAACGATGCTGCTACTCGTCAGCTAATTTCGCAGGGCTTGGATAATATGTATTCTTATGATTTTAAGGAATCTGCCGAAATTTTTCAGAAAATAAAAGCTAAATATCCTCAACATCCTGTGTATTATACTTTGATGGCAATTCAGACCGAATTGATGTATTTTCCTTTAAAAGATTACCCCGCTCAACAAAAAACGTATTTGGCGTACTTGAACCAAAGTAGAGCATTGTCGGAAGCGATGTTAGATAAAAATGAAGAGGACATTGAAGCCAGCTTTTTTGAATTGGCAACGTTGGGCTATTTAGCGGCTTATGATGCCGATAATCAAGAATTTATGAAGGCGGTGGGCGTAGCAAAAAAGGCATATTCTCACCTAAAAAGAGGATTGGCTTTGACCGATAAACAACCTGAATTTTTGTATTCATCGGGCATATATAATTATTACCGAGTGGAATACCCAGAAACCCATACGATGATAAAATCGGTGATTTGGATGTTTGCGGATGGCAATAAAAAGTTGGGATTACAGCAATTAGATTTGGCAACTCGTAAGACTATTTTTGTAAAAAATGAAGCGACTTTTTATGCGGGATATGTTTTTACAAAATACGAATCAAACTTTGCTAAAGCTCTGACTTACAACAACATACTGATTGAAAAGCATCCAAATAATCTCCTTTATCAAATGCAAAGAACTGAGTTTTTGACGGCAATGGGCCGTTATGAAGATGCGGAAGATTTTGCGGATAAAATCTTGAAACAGAAGGGATTAATGTTTCAATGTGCGGGGAATATTTTCAAAGGATTGATTGCCGAGAAAAGTAAAAAAGACGATAAAACTGCCGAAGTTTTACTACAAAAAGGCGTTAAATTACCCTTTGATGAAAGATTCACCAAAGATTATCATGCTCTTGCCTACATGGGGCTTGCACGTATAGCGAAGCGTGCAGGAGAGGTGGATAAGATGAAAGAATATGCCAAAAAAGCCAGTAAAATGGCAGAATATAAATCAACATTGGCAGAGGCAAAAGCGATATTAAAATAGATATTCGGTTTTCGATGCGACCGTCGCTCGGTTCGATTTTCGTAATGCG
>JANPGQ010000605.1:0-5289 GCA_031423975.1 Cytophagales bacterium
TATAGTAACTCGAGAAAATATTGTTGCGGGGGATGTATATGTAGTAACGGGGCAATCTAATGCAACCGCTTTTTTCAACGACCCCCGCACGAATGAATTTTGCAGAACTTTTGGCAAAATCACGGGCAATTTCAATGCTGATAACGGAAATCTTGCCGACACCCTTTGGGCAGTATCAAACCAAGATGCTTATTATCAGGGAGTTGGAGCTATGGGATTTGAAATTCAGAAGATAATTTTAGAAAAAACTGGTATTCCAACTTGCGTTATTAATGGCGGTTTCAACTGGTCTTCGATGAAGCAACACGCCACCCGAACCATAAATAATCCAACCGATTTGACCAATGGCTACGGTAGAATGTTGTATCGTTTGCAAAAAGCTGGTATCGCCAAAGCCGTGAAAGCCCTCATTTTTAGACAAGGTGAAACGGAGGCTTATGGCGAAGGGTTAGATTGGGCAGGCAATTTTGAGACTTATTACAAAAATCTAAAAATTGACCTTCCCTCCATCCAAAAAATATACCTTTTTCAGATTGATATTATCGACCCTGCTCGTCCCGTTACTGCCCCACAAGTACGTGAAATGCAAAGAGTTATCAATGATAAATATCCCAATATCAACGCCTTTTCAACAGTGGGGACAATTGGATTTGGTGGTTTGCATTATACACCCGAAGGCTATCAACAAAACGGTCAGGAATTAGCTCCCTTAATTTTACGGGACTTTTATAATTCAACGGATTTAGATAATATTACGCCCCCTACAGTACGTAGAGCCTATTATTCCAATAAAGACAATACCGAAATTACCGTACAATTTGATCAAGGACAGGAGCTAACATGGACGGAACAGGTGCGAAATTTGTTGATGAAAAATCAGTTTTTTTTGGATGGAATCAATGGTTTAATTTCTTCGGGAAGCGTGGTGAATAGCAATCAAGTAGTGCTGAAATTGATTACGCCAATTCCTGTAAAAACGCTTTCGTATATGCCGCCTTTTATAGATAATAAAAGTGCAGATTTTCCATATACGGGACCGTACATTAAAAATAAGCGTGGTTTGAGAGCTTTTTCTTTCTATGAAATGAAAATTGACCCTTATGTACCGCCTCTAAAAACCAGTTTTAGTCAAGCTCCCCAAAGTCTTCAATTGTTTCCCCGCAATTCCAAAAATGAGGCAATAGTTTCCTTTGTAGGCAAGGTGGAAACGGCAAATTACAATACGGTTTCAATGATTGTTACTCGAAATAATTCAATCATAAAATCTTATAAAACACCCCTTACTTATGCCAATGGCGTTGCCAATTTTACATTTATTCATACTATTAAAGCAGAATTGGCAGAATACAGCTTTAAAATTTATGCCACACAAGGTACTGACTCTTTGTTGGTTACCTCTCGGGACAATATTGTGGCGGGTGATGTCTTTGTTATCAATGGACAATCAAATGCTGCTGCATGGGGCGTTTCAACAACTTTTCCGAATTATGATTATAAAAACGAATTTTGCCGAACTTTTGGGCAAACGCAATCAGGAAAATCTTTTATTACGCAATCAGATACTACGTGGGCATATTCAAATACTCGCAGTCCTTATGTAGGCGTTTGGGGGATAGAATTACAAAAAATTATTACCGAAAAATATGGGATTCCTACTTGCATTTTGAACGAAGCCCTTTCGGGTTCAGCCATTACGGAACATACCGTCAGAGACGCTGCCAACCCAGCCAATGTAAATAATATTTACGGACGATTACTTTATCGTGCCACCAAAGCGGGTGTTTTAAACAACATCAAAGGCTTTTTCTTCTGGCAAGGTGAAGCAGAGGCATTTGCCAATCCGACGATATGGCAAGGAGAATTTGACAAACTTTATAATTTTTGGAAAATTGATTATCCAACGGTTAATAAATTTTATATTTTCCAAGTAAATATTTTGGGCGTTCCCCTGCCAGAGGCGGCTGATTTGCGTAATTTTCAACGAAAAATCAAGCAATTATATGCCAAAACAGAAGTGATTGGAACAATAGGAAATTCGGGGTATGATGGAGCTCATTACACAGTTGATGGCTACAAACGCTTTGCCAATGAAGCATTTAGATTGCTTTCTCGGGATGCTTACAGTTCGGCAGATACCTTACAAATTACCTCTCCAAACGTTCAAAAAGCCTATTACACCAATCTTGCCAAAGATGAAATTGCTATATTTTTTGACAATAATCAATCTATGATTTGGACGGCAGACTCTACGTATAAACAGGATGATGGCAATTTGAAAAAGTATTTTATGAAAGATTATATTTATCTGAATAATACCACTGATAAAGTGCTTTCTGGAAGAGCTGAAGGTAATAAAATCATTATAAAAACATCAGGATTCACAGCTTCGCAATCGCTTACTTACTTACCTGCCTATTATCCACTCAATTATCCCGTAGATTTAAGAGGGATTTTTGGCGGACCATTCCTGAAAAACCAAAGAGGCATGAATGCCTTTTCATTTACGAAACAGTCTATTTTAGACCCCATCAATCCGCCAACCTTATCCGCAAAAATCCAAACGGCAATTGCCCTACAATTAACTTGGAAGGAAATCACAAATGCCACTTATCAATTAGAAATCAAAGACTTATCTTCTGATAAATATACCGTTCTAAAGATTTTCCCAAAAGGAACGACTACTTATTTGGTGGATAATCTATTGGGCAGTACCAATTATACTTTCAGAATTAAGGCAATTACGCCCGATAATTTAGAGTCGGAATATGCTAGTGTTCAAGCCCAAACGCCCAAGGCATTGGATGCCGTGAGTTTACAAAGCGAATCCACCTATATTGATGTCATTAAATTGAAATGGAAAGCAGTTGCAGATGCAGTAAATTACGTAATTGAACGGAAAAATTTAACAACAAATGCGTTTGAACAAATTGGGAAAGTGGCAAATACAGTTTTAGATTTTACGGATAACACGCTGAAAGACAATACCTTATATGACTACCGAGTAAAAGCTATTGGTGCATTTACAGAATCACCCTATAGTACGGTTTCTCAAAAAACCATCGCCAAATTAACCAGTCCAGAATTGACCATGACTGTACTTTTTTATAATTCCTTAAAAATAGATTGGAAACCCGTTGCAAACACGATTTTTTATATTTTAGAACGAAAAGCACCAGGACAAGACTTTAAAGATTGGGGGACATTTGAAGCAAAAGTATTGACCTTTACCGATAAAGATTTAACCCAAAATACCACGTACAGTTACCGTGTCAAAGCTTTTGGCGATAAAACGGAATCTTCTTATGTAAATATTGACGGCAAAACAACTGCCATACTCGCAACGCCCGAAATGACAGTTATTCCAACTTCGTATGATGCTTTGAAAGTTTCATGGAAAGCAGTTCCAAACGTTACACAATATATTTTGGAAAGAAGAATTTTGGATGCTGAACCCTTTGTAGAAATAGTAAAATTGGATGCTACTAAAACGGAATACGCCGATATTTCTTTGAAGGAAAAAACAAATTACACTTACCGAATGAAGGCTTATGGTGACAGAACAGAATCAGATTTTGTAAGTGTAAAAGCCCAAACAACGGCTATATTGGCAACTGAACAAGAGATATTGGACGGAATAAATTTATTCCCAAATCCCTCTCATACGCAAATAACACTCCGATTTACCCAACCCACCACTGGTACTTTAACCATTACAGATTTGCGAGGAGTAAAGTATTTTCAAGAAGAAATTAAGAAAATAACGGAGAAGGAAATCCCTTTAACTAATTACCAAAAAGGGGTTTATTTTGTTAGTTTTAGGGGGTTGGAGGGCGTTTTTGTTAGGAAATTGGTGGTTGGAGAGTAATGAATCTGTTATTGGAAAATTAGTTATTGGGGAATTTATTATCATTCCCCAACTCTCAGTAACCGATTTTCCAGTAACCAATATTCATTGTCAAAATCCAATCACTAAACTCCCGCCCGTAGTAATACCATCATATACAGGCAAGAAAACTACATTTTTAGGGGCGTGCTTCCCTCCTATTTTCTCTTTCAACCACGGATAAACCACGTAGGCGGCTTTGGCAGAAAGTATGCCAATTCCTGCCCCTACTAATACATCGGCAGCCCAATGTCGATTATTCAAAATCCTGAAAATACCCGTTGCCGTTGCCACCGTATAGCCCGCAATGGGGTAAATAATACTTTGGTCTTTGTATTCCTCCGCCAAAACCGCCGCCCCAAAAAAAGCATTGGCAGTATGCCCCGAAGGAAAGGAATCATTATTTGACTTATCTGGGCGGTCAATGTTTGTAGTAGATTTTAAGGCATGAACACTTCCCAACATAATAATGCCTCCTGTGAGCATCAAACCCACTTTATCACCAAAATTGTGCTTACTTTTTACTCCAATCCAGTCCAATGCGAACACAGCACCTTCGGGGACAAGTTGCATGAAATCATCAATTTTATTACTGAAATTGGGAAAATTTTCTTGTCTATAATTGAGTTGTTTGTCTTTGAAGCTTTGGTTGTTAACAGATAATCCACCTGCAATCAAGACGATTGGAGCAATGAAACCCACCACAGGCGTTTTGCGATAAGTGGTATCTCTTTCAAACTTTTGAGCTGATGCTGGAACAAGAATTTTGAAACTAATCAAAAGAGCAAGGAATGTTTTTTTCATTTATTTCGGAAAGGCACTAAGGCATTTTGTTTATTTGCAAAGATAGTTTTTAAATATTTATTTTCTTCACCGCCAAGCTCCTCCACAAATAAAAGACCGTATATGCCTCCCAATTTTTGAAATTTTCAAAGAATTTGTCTAATTGCTCACGGGATGGGCGTTTGGGAAAATCTTTCAAGGCAAAAAGTGCATTATACAAACCTACGTCTCCATAAGTAACACATTCTAAGCGTTTTAAAGATTTCATCAACGCATAATTTGCTGTCCATTCGCCAATGCCACGTATGCTCACAAGGGTTTTTATGGCTTCGGGAGTTGTCATTTGTTCAAGTTTAAATTTTGAAATATTCCCCGATACAAACTGTTTAGCAATTTCAATCAAATACTCTGCTTTGCGAGTTGAAAATTGCATGGGCATAAGGTCTGAAACCTGTAAATTCGCCACGATTTCTGGACTTGGGAAGAGGTAATAATCGTTATTTTCGTAGGTCAATTTTGTGCCAAATTCTTCCGTTAATTTTCTTTTAAGTTTGTACGCAAAAGACAGATTAATTTGTTGTCCAATAATTGACCAGCATAGGGCTTCAAATAGGTTTGGAATT
>JANPGQ010000606.1:0-3522 GCA_031423975.1 Cytophagales bacterium
GATACTCGTACTTTGAAACAAGTAACGATAGAATCTGCGGTAGAAGCCGATCATTTATTCTCAATGCTGATGGGTGATGAAGTACCACCAAGACGTGAATTTATTGAGAAAAATGCCAAGTATGCAAAGATAGATGTGTAGATAATGTAGCACGGGACTTACGCAACCCGAATCTTTCCCGTGTACCGTAAAAAAGGGCTGAATCTGTTTGGATTTAGCCCTTTTTTGCTGGTCTTTCTTGTGATTTTACTGGCTAAATACTCTTCAAAAATCCATAGGGGCAATGTCTGCAACCATTCTTGCAACAATATCCTCGCTTTTGATGGTAAATTTCTGTAAAAACCATAAAACCTTCAGGGGTCATGTAAAAGTCCTCGGGTAAAAGTCCATTTTTAGGGGTAATTTTTTTTGTTTTTGTATTAACAGTCATTGTTCAATCAGAGGTTTTTGTTGCGAATGTTCTTCACTTATCTCATCTCAACTTTTGAAATTGGAAAAATGTTCATTTTTTTGTAAATTTGAAACATTACAACATTATTCATGAGCGATTTTTACCCAAAATACTCCTCTATTGCTAATGCCCAAAATGGGTGTATGAGTAGCCGTGTATTCAGTACGGGGTCGCTTTATGGTCATTTCTGCAAAATTCATCGCATCCTTTCCGTTTTCGTACAAATCCTGTACGTGATTAGTTTATTTGGGGGTTTTGGGGTTAGGTAATTAGGGATTTGGGAATAGAAAATTATTCCTAAAAACATTCTCTATTTACTTCTTTATCTTACTAATTTTTGTCCCAATAAAACAATTTTCGCCTTAGTGTCTCTGCTCCTTTGTGCCTTTGCCACTTTGTGCCTTTATTTCAAAAATACCATGATTTCCATAGAACAAAATTACGCCTCGGCTTCCGACCGTGCCATGCAACTCGAAGACCGTTTTGGGGCTCATAATTATCATCCCATGCCCGTTGTCCTTCAAAGGGGGCAAGGCGTAATGGTTTGGGATGTTGAAAATAAACCATATTTCGATTTCCTCTCAGCGTATAGTGCTGTAAACCAAGGGCATTGCCATCCAAAAATTGTTCAAGCAATGATTGACCAAGCCACTAAACTGACCCTTACTTCCCGTGCTTTTTATTCCGACCAATTGGGTATTTGTGAAAAATTTCTTTGCGAATACTTCGGCTATGATAAAGTATTGATGATGAACTCAGGGGCAGAAGGCGGGGAAACCGCTTTGAAATTGACCCGTAAATGGGCTTACAAAGTAAAAGGAATTGCCCAAGACCAAGCCAAAACTGTCTATGCAGCGGGCAATTTTTGGGGAAGAACTATTGCCGCTATTTCATCATCAACCGACCCATCAAGTTATTCAGATTATGGACCGCTTTTGAAAGGATATGAGATTATTCCTTACAACGATTTAGGGGCTTTGGCAGAGGTTTTGAAAGACCCAAATGTAGCAGGTTTTATGGTTGAACCCATCCAAGGAGAAGCGGGTGTGGTGGTGCCAGATGAAGGATATTTACGCAAGGCTTATGAAATGTGTCGTGAAAAAAACGTCCTTTTTATTGCCGATGAAGTACAAACGGGCATTGCTCGCACGGGTAAGCGTTTGGCTTGCGACCATGAGGATTTCAAACCCGATATTCTGATTTTGGGAAAAGCACTTTCGGGCGGAATGTATCCTGTTTCAGCGGTATTTTGTAGTGATGAAATCATGCTGACTATCAAACCTGGCGAACATGGCTCCACTTACGGAGGAAATCCCTTGGCTTGTGCCGTTACTATGGCGGCGTTGAAAGTAGTTCAAGATGAAAATTTGGCAGAAAATGCAGATAAAATGGGGCAACTTTTTAGAAAAAGAATGACCGATTTGATGGTAAAATGCCCAAATTTAATCACGAAAGTAAGAGGTAAAGGACTTCTAAACGCCATTGAGGTAAATACAGATGAAGAAAGCGATTTGGCTTGGAATATCTGCGTAGCCTTCAAAGACAATGGACTTTTGGCAAAACCAACGCATGGCAACAAAATCCGTTTTGCTCCACCTTTAGTCATTACGGAATCACAGATGAATGAAGCTTGTGATATTATTGAGAAAGTGATTTTAACGGTTCAAGGTGAACGGTAAAAGGTGAACGGATTTTGGCAATAATTTTGCCCTAAATTAGTAAATAAAAAGAGAGATGATTTTGAATCCATCTCTCTTTTTGCTTTGAATATATTTTCACCTAAACCGTTCCCCGTGTCCCGTTCACCTTTTACCGATTTACCCATGATTAGTAACCATATTTCTCCGTAAACGGCTCAAAGATTGAGGAGTAATCCCTAAGTAATTAGCTAAATATATTTGTGGAGTTCGCTGGATTAATTCTGGGCGATTTTTAGCCAAATTTTCATACCTTTCTTGGGCGGTATCAACGATGAATGAGCGGATTCTGTCTTCCTGCTCAACGGTGTAAAATTCTGCAATAATTCTACCTGCTCGTTCCCACTTAACAGAATGAGAAAACATTGTCTCTAAATTTTCTTTTAAAATTGAACAGAAGTGGGTGTCTTCAACCGCTTGGATATAATCTCTACTTGGTACTCCTAAAGAATAACAATTGGCAGAGGTAAAAACTTGATTTTCAGAAATTAGGTCGAACGTTTTTTCAATATCTCCTTTCATAAAAAACGCACGCAACATTCCTTTATTAACAAATAATAAATCATCTTTAAATTCTCCTTCTTTCATCCAGAAATCACCTCTTTTCAAATGATGGTCAGCAAATAAAGGCTCTGCAAGTTTTATTTCTTCGTCATTGAAAGGGGCAATTTGGCGGATAAATTCAATAAAATTTTTAGTCATTGGTAATTGATAGATTAGGCGGATTATAAGATAGTTTTGAATAGCACGATTAATTTGTTCCAAAAAAACAATATTTTAAGCACATCGTAACATAACAAATGGTAATTAATGTATATTCTACCTTAAAAAATGGTGTAGAGCCGTGTAAAAACTATTTTATCCGCAATGAATTGTATTTGGAACTATAATATGACCAAATTCTTTATGGGAAGTCACCTTTAAATAATACTTTTGTCCGATTAAAACTAAATTTATAAAAAACGCATGAATCAATACTTAATCACCGCATACGATGGCACAGATGAAAATGCCCTTGAAAGACGCATGACCGTAAGGCCTTTTCACTTGGAAGGGGTAAAAAAACTGAAAGAAAATGGAAACTTCATCATCGGAGGAGCAATGCTGGATGAGGAAGGAAAAATGATTGGCTCAACGATGATACTCCAATTTGAGAGTCCATCAGAACTCCAAAATTGGATAGATAATGAGTCCTATATTCAAAAAAAAGTTTGGGAGAAATTTGAGATAAAACCGTTTAGAGTAGCGAATGTTTAGAGATTTCTAAATGAAGACCGTCTTTGCTGTTTTCCAATCTATTTGGCTTTCGGCAGTTTTTAAGTCAATAAATGGAAATTCTATCAATAAATCTTTTAATTTATCTAAACAACCCGA
>JANPGQ010000607.1:0-4323 GCA_031423975.1 Cytophagales bacterium
AAATCATATTTTGTTCCCATATCCAAGGGCTTACCGTCTGCTGTAGCAATGGTCAAATCTACGGCACTGCCATAGTTATGAATTGAACCTTCGACTGGATTTGCCACATAAGTTGCCCGCTGTCTCGGTGAATATTGAGTCAAAGAATTCCAAAGCACTTTTTGGATGCTCAACGGTCTGCCACCGTCATAAACCCAAAGGCGATAATTAGGATGTTTTTGTTGGAGTAAATCGCTTGCTTTCGAGAGCATTTCGGCAGGGCGTTTTTGCAGAAAACATTGCGTAATACAGCCGTACACGTCTTTTCCTACAAAATTATCTGTTGTAGAATACTTTAAATTTACTAAAATAGAAGGGTCAATTTCTTGAATATCCACCAAACCTTGCTGACGCATTTTTTGCTCGTATTCGCAAATTTGTCTATTTTTTAAGTGTTTA
Source organism: Cytophagales bacterium (assembly GCA_031423975.1). Lineage (GTDB taxonomy): Bacteria > Bacteroidota > Bacteroidia > Cytophagales > Spirosomataceae > Arcicella. The sequence goes on from JANPGQ010000607.1 coordinate 439, forward strand.
GGGGTTACTTTTTTTTGAGGATTTAAGGAAAGTAACATTATTAAAAGGAGCAATATTTTCATGTTTTAGGCTTTAATAAGGAATAATAATTTAAAATTAGGAGTGTTTTTATTGAAAAGCATTAATTTTAGTAAATTATTTAAAATGATATAATTATGACTGAATTTAAAATCCAATTAGAAGATAGCCTTGTTCAACAATTTGGCTATGTAGAAGTTGATAATTATTTAGAAGAGTTAGTTAAAAAATTATACTTAAAAATGGCTGCTCAGGAGATTTTACAAGATTTAGAGGAAATAGATTTGGAGAATGACCTTCAGTGGCAATCAGCACGTAAAAGTGCTTGGGAGCAAGAAAAGAGTAAATATGGTGTATTATAATGGCAGATTTTATCATTGATGCCAATATCTTGATGAGTATTCTTATCAGTGGCAAAGCCTCCTATCGTCCTATTTTGAACTACTATCGGTACATTGTTCCCGATTTTGTTTTTCTTGAAATTGAAAAATATAGTTCTATTATTCTTGAAAAAACTAAATTGAACGAAGAAGAATTCAAATAATGGTCATACTTTGTTTTTTCTCAAATCAGAACATTCCCTCGCTACATTTTATCAGAAGATGTACTTATCAAATCTAATCGTTTATTAAAAGATATTGACCCAAAAGATACCAGTTACGTTGCTTTATCAATGGAACTAAACCTCGTACTATTAACTCGTGATGATATTCTTTATAAAGGTTTACGTAAGAAAGGCTTTCGTAAAGTCATTAAATTTTAAGATTTTCTCAGAAATATCTAACCCACAAAACCATAATGCAAAACTTTACCCAAAAATTCCTAAACTTCATTACGCTCAAAAAGCAAACACCTCTTTCAGCAATGTGGGTGATATTTTTTGTGGCTGCCTTTATTACAGCTTTACTAAAATGGGCAAACCCTGATATTCCACCAGCACAAAAGACGGAAATTTTCAAGGTAATTGTGGATGGAATGTTTGATTCTGCCGAAGTAGCGGTGATGAAAATTGCCTTACCTTTAGCGGGAGTAATGACCTTTTTTATGGGTTTATTGAACATTGGCGAAAAAGCAGGGGCAATCGGATTTTTAGCCAGAATAGTTGGACCTTTTTTCAATCGACTTTTTCCAGAAGTACCGCCCAATCACCCCGCCAGCGGACAAATGATTATGAATTTTTCTGCTAATATGTTGGGTTTGGATAATGCCGCTACGCCCTTTGGACTAAAAGCTATGCAGTCTTTGCAGGAATTGAACCCCAATAAAGAAGTGGCATCCAACCCCCAAATCATGTTTTTGGTTTTGCACAGTGCGGGTCCTGTCTTGATTCCTCTGAGCATCATGGCACAGCGTTCTATTTATGGGGCAAAAGATGCTTCGGATATTTTTATTCCCTGTCTGATTGCCACATATTTTGCTACTTTGACGGGGCTAATTTTCGTAGCCATTCGTCAAAAAATCAACCTTTTTGATAAAACTGTAATGTCTTGGTTAGGCGGAATTACGCTTTTTATTGGCTTGGTGCTTTGGTACTTTTCCAATTTACCGAAAGAAGAAATCGAAAGCACTTCTAAGATTGTAAGTAATTTTATCCTCTACGGTTTTGTGCTGTCATTCATCTTGGGAGCAGTATGGAAACGGGTTGATATTTTTGATGCCTTCATCGAAGGAGCAAAGGGAGGTTTTGAAACTTCGGTAAAAATTATTCCATACTTAGTAGCTATGTTGGTAGCAATCAGTTGTTTACGAAATGCAGGAACGTTGGATATGGTAGTAGGAGTCATCAAATCAGGAGTTGCTTTTTTAGGTTTTGATACTGCCTTTACGGATGCCCTCCCAACGGCACTCATGCACCCCCTCAGTGGCGGAGGCTCACGAGCGATGATGATTAGCACCATGCAAGCCTCTGGAGCGGATTCTTTTGCGGGCAGACTTTCTTGTGTTTTTCAAGGTTCGTCAGATACCATATTTTATGTTTTGGCACTCTATTTCGGTTCAGTAGGCATCAAACAAACTCGCTACACCCTTTGGGCAGGTTTGACCGCCGATTTAGTCAGTATTATTACTGCCATTTGGGTTAGTTATATTTTCTTTCCACATTGAAAAATCGATGAAAACTATATTTTCAAAATCAATTAAAATTTTCTCTTAGTAGTATAGATTAGAATAAATAAAAGTCCATAAATGCCTAATAATTAATACATTGGCATATTTTATGCTGTGAGTTTATCACGTACAAGATTTTCTATAACTCATTTAAATCAATTTAATCCATGAAATTAATACCAGTTCTATCATTTCTATTTCAAATATCACTTTTTAATCTTTCATCTCAGACGCTCCAGAAACCAGCAATGCCGTTAACAGCAGATTCTCTTGTTGCTATTGGTTACAATACTGTACCCCCCCAAAACATTGTAGGTAGTATTATTAATTTAAAAAGTCAAGATTTTAATCAAGGTTTGATAACTACGTTTGAACAACTTATCCAAGGAAAGATGGTTGGACTTAGAGCAACTCCGAATACAGGAGATGTAGGTGGAGCGTTTCAAATGAGTATTCGTGGAGGTAAAAAGCCACTTATCGTGGTGGATGGATTTCCAATCAGTAGCGACAACCCTTTCTCAACAGTCCTTAATTATGGAGTACTTGATGACAGACCTCGAAATCTATTCCAATTTATAAATCCAAATGATATAGAAAAAATAAGTATTTTGAAAGATGCTTCAGCAACAATATATGGAAATCAATCAACTGATGGAGTTATACTAATTACTACTAAACAAGGGCAAGGGTTTCATTTTGATAATTCAATTAGTATTTCCACCGTTGCTAAAAAATATAATGTATTATCTGCTGATGATTTTTTATTGGAACAGAAAAAGTTTGGTAGAGACTTACGAGACGTATCCATCAATGGGAAATCCTCAACAGATTGGCAAGACGTTGTATCAAGAAATAGCGTATCCCAAAACTACCATTTGAGTTATGGTAATGAACTGAAGAATACAAAATATCATGTGGCTTTAGGTTATTCTAAACAAGACGGAGTTATTAGAAATAGCGGACTATCAAGAATATCAGGAAACTTACATCTGACACAAAGTTTTTTTAAAAATAAATTATCCTTTCAAATCAGTGCTTTAGTTTCAAATCTGACAAATGAACATTCTCCCGATATAATTGAGCGGTCTATCTCTTTAAACCCTACTTATCCGTTAAATAATCCAGATGGCTCTTTATTTTCACCAGCTATATACAATACACAAAGCCCTGCAATTACGATTGCAAATTCAAATGATTTAGAGAAACAACTCAGATGGTTAGGGAATGTTGACATTACTTGGAAAATATCCAATAGATTAACTTCTACTACAAAATTTGTTTATGACAATACTGACGGAGAACGTACTACAATTGAAAAAAGCTTAAATGGATATATCTATTTAGACCGAAGAATAAATAATTTTATTAGATATGATGAAAATCAAAAGCGAAGGCAATCTTCTCAAATTATTCAGTCTTTGCTTAACTACAAGATAGATAATCAAGACCATAATTTTGATGTTTTATTAGGTACAGCAATTTTAAAGAATCAATTTAATCATACTGGACAGAATAGTATTGATCTTCCTTCCAATATTGATACTGCAACTTATATCCAGAGTAAATATGATATTTCAAATAAAAATACTCTTACTTCCTATTTTACCAGATTAAGTTATAACTATAAGGAGAAATATTTTGTGGAAACAAACCTCAGATATGATTTTTTCAAAGATAGTATCAAAAGTCAAAGATTAGTTTCCCCTGCAATATTAGTGAAATGGAAAATTGGAAATGAACTATTTTTAAAATCAGATAATA
>JANPGQ010000608.1:0-2996 GCA_031423975.1 Cytophagales bacterium
GGCGTTTTATTGTCTTGGGTAAGGAAGTTGTGCGAATGTGGCGTTTGCCTATTACAAGGCTTACCGCTATCTATAATCAAGACTTTCCTCAATGCTCTACCCAATGCCATACCCGCAGATAGACCAGAATAACTCCCTCCAATGATTATTACATCAAATTTTTTATTATCTTTCATAATACTTTTTGTTAAAACAGTTACGATAAATTAATCCTTTTATGGAAAGAGTTGAAATTTCCGTAGAAGTGCTTACCCTAACTTAGAATTACTTTTTTGTGAAGAAATTTTACTCAAAATAGAATCTACAAAAGGCACACCCACAAATACAATCCAAGGAACTAAAACGATAGTTAGTATAAATGTTCTTTCGTATAGAGGTAAAAGAGACAGGGGTTTACCAAACAGATAAAGGAATAAGGTAATTGATGGATAGATTACTACCCAAATTTTTAAGGATGCGATTAATCTCATTTTCGTTTTCATACAGATTACTTTTGAATTAATTTTTATTTCGATACAAAATTAGTATCAGTAGTAATCTCCATAATAGGACAAAAATGTAGATTGATGGGACTTCTTTGAAAAACTCATTCAGCTACTAATTCCTTCTCGTGGGTAAATAAGCTAAGAGGATAGAATTTTAGTTGTAAAAAAGAATTTAATGATGAAAGACATACCAATAAGAAAAATTAGTGCGACTCCACAAGAGGAGAATCTTTCTGAAAGATTCAGTATCCGTGATGTCCGAAGTTTACTGGCTGGGAAAGAGATGATTCAGGAACTTCACAGACACGACTTCTTTTACATTTTAGCATTGGAAAAAGGATTGGGTAGCCATGAGATAGACTTTATTCCTTATGAAGTCAAGGACTATTCCATTTTCTTTATGAGACCAGGTCAAGTACACAAACTTGTGTTGAGAGCAAATTGTACAGGGTTCTTGTTAGAGTTTGATGCAACCTTCTATCACCCCAATGAGTCTCTTTCAAACCAGCGATTGAAAAAGGCAAGTAGTAAGAATTTTTGTATGCTCGAAGTTAGTAGGTTTGAAAAAATACTTTCAGTTTTGGCGTATATTTTCAATGAATTTACGACAAAACAAAATGGGTATCTTGAAGTCATAAAAGCAAACTTGGATATTTTCTTTATAGAATTTGTAAGGCAGAGTAAAGACCCTAATACTATTTCAGTAGATAGTAATTCATACGCTCAGGAACGTCTCGAAGACTTTTTGGAACTTTTAAACATACATATTTTAACTCGAAAACAGGTCTCTCAATATGCCGAATTATTGAATCTTTCCATATACCAACTTAATGCAATAACCAAAACCACATTAAACAAAACCTGTTCAGAGCTTATTAATGAACAAATCATTTTGGAATCAAAAAGACAACTTCTCGCCACATCCAATCAAGTAACCCAGATTGCTTTTCATTTGGGTTATGATGATGTTTCCTACTTTATTAGATTCTTCAAAAAGCACACTGGACATTCTCCAGAAGCACTTAGGCATAATTACAAATAAAACCTTATAGAGCTATATAGGGTAAAACAAACAAAAATTCGATTCAATGGCAGAACAAGATAGTATCGAGGAAATATTCTTTAAATTTTTATTATCATTCAAATTTGAAGAAGAGGATTTAGACTATGCCTTAGTGGATAAGCACAAAGTTGCCTTGCAAGCACTATCTGATATTTGCAATTCAGGAATCAATGTATTCGATATTCACAAACGGGAAGTCGTTTTTTTCTCTTCAAACTTTGGAAAGTTGTTGGGGTACGCTCCATCAGATTATGAAGAGAACGGGCAACAATTTTTTGCAGCTAAAATTCATCCAGAGGATAAATTAAAATTGAGTTTACAAGGTGTTTCCACTTTAAAGTTATTCAACTCATTTTCGAGCGATGAGAAACTAAATCATAAGGAAATCAAAGAGTATAGAATGTTAAATTCTCAAAATAAATATGTAAGGCTTATTGAACAATACCAAATCATAGAATTAGACAAGAAAGGTCAGATTTGGTTGGTGATGGGAGTAGTTGACATTTCACCGAATCAAGAAGAATATGATGGAATTAAAAATCAATTATTGAATTTCAAAACTGGAATAATCAGTTCTTTGGATGTCTCACCAAAACCACAGTTTGACTTAACAAAAAGGGAAATAGAAGTGCTTAAACTTGTCAAAGATGGGTTTTTAAGTAAGGAAATATCAGAAAAATTATTTATCAGTTTACATACCGTAAATACACACAGGCAACGATTTTTAGCAAAATTGGGGGCAAATAATTCGTTTGAAGCACTTATGTTTGCCTCAAAATTCGGGCTTTTAGAATAATACTGATAAATCAGTATTGTACAAAATTGAAATTAGAAAGACCTTTGTCATGTTATTATAATACAATAAAAACAAAACCCTCAAACCTAAATTTCTATGTTTTCTCCAGTGATTTAACGACTGCCAAATCAATTTATTAACCTATTTTATCTACTGATTCAAAAATCAGTAGCTGGAAAATCTTTGCCTAATTTTTATACTAATTATTTATTTTTCATTAAACAACAAGAAAATGAACTTATCAAGAATTAATAAAAAGAACACGATGAAGAAGCATTTACAAATTGCTTTCATAATCGGTATGACATTTCTATACAAAAATACATTTGGTCAAGCAAGTGAATTAAGTTCAGATAAAATCGAAGATAATAAAATAACAAGCCATTCTCATTTTGACATTCTGCTTAATGTAGTTAGCACAAACCTTAATTATGGAAGCTCAAATAGTGTGTTAATGGATAGCAAGAAATCAATCTCAGGCTTACAAATTGGGGCATCATACCAAACAATGATTACACCGAAATTTTCAATTGTCTCCGAATTATACTTTTTGATGAAAGGTGGTAAATTAAAAGCGGATAATCCCTTAACCATCCAAAACTCAACCCTCCGTTTATACACAGTCGAATCCCCGCTGTTGGCTCGTTTTAGC
>JANPGQ010000609.1:0-3454 GCA_031423975.1 Cytophagales bacterium
CCTGTGAGTAGTTATATTTTACGAAATGAAAAAGGAATTTTTACCGACATCACCGCTCAGTTTGCCCCAGATTTAAAGAATATTGGCTTAGTTTGCGATGCCCTCTGGACTGATTACGACAATGATGGCTGGCAAGATTTAATGTTGGCGGGTGAGTGGATGCCACTGACAATTTTGAAAAATAATCAAGGAAAAAAATTAGAAAAAACTGATAATAAAGGACTTAGTGATAAAACAGGGTTTTGGAACAGCCTAACCGCAGGAGATTTTGACAACGATGGCGATATGGATTATATCGCAGGGAATTTGGGCGTAAATACCTTAAACCAAGCTTCAGACGAATACCCCGTGAGTGTGTATGCCAAAGACTTTAATAATGATGGTATTTACGATGCCATTCCCACCGTTTTTTATAAAGATGACGAAGGAAAACGCAAAGAAGTTACCTTTCACGGGCGGGACGATTTGGCAAAACAAATGAATACCATCCGTAAGAAGTTTGATAATTATAACAAATTTGCTACGGGTGGCATCAATGATGTTTTATCGGGCGATGATTTGAAAGAAGCCATTATTATTAAAGCTAATTATCTAAAAACCAGCTACATAGAAAACTTGGGTGAAGGAAAATTTAAAGCTACTCCCCTACCCTTACAAGCCCAAACGGCTCCCATTTTTGGAATGTTGGTAGAAGATTTTGATGCAGATGGAAATCTGGATGTATTGATGGTGGGCAATGATTTTGGCAATGAAGTTTCGGTAGGTCGGTTTGATGCTTTCAACGGCATGATGCTGAAAGGTGATGGCAATGGAAATTTCAAAGCACAAACCCTTCCACAAACTGCTTTTTGCGTAGGCGGCGATGCCAAAGCCTTAATTAGAGTAACCAATCCTATGGGAAAACCCATCATCATGGCGAGCCAAAACAGGGCGGATTTAAAGGTTTTTCAGGTGAATAAATCCCTACAAACCAAAGCCTTACAAACCAATGATGCCGTAGTAATTGAGCTATTGAAAAATGGCAAAAAACGCAAAACCGAAATTGGCTATGGCACTTCGTTCCTCTCACAATCGTCAAGAAGTATTTTGCTTTCACCAAATGTCAAATCTGTGGAAGTGATTGATTATCAGGGGAAAAAGAGAAATTTATAGTTTTATGGCATACGGACTTTAGGGATTGGACACGGATTTTTTTATTCAAATCCGTGTCTAATCCCTAAAGTCCGTGTGCCATAAAATCATATCTACACAAATCCCATACTCCAATCAGTATTAAAAAAAAAAAATCCCTTCTGCTTATTGTAGCCTTGGTTAGTAGATCTTTGTTGTCGAAAGCATTAGCCAGCTATTTTTATTCAACCCTTTTTCTTTTTTTTACCATGAAAAAACAATTTTATTCAACCCTGTTACTATTTTTGGTATTTGTAAATAGTGCATTTTCACAATCAAATCAGTTTGGTATTTTTGAAGGTCGAGAAGACGTGGGGAATCCGAAAATAAAAGGCACTTTGAGCTACAATGCCAATTCCCAAGAATACACTATGCAAGGTGCAGGAATAAATATGTGGGCAAATAGCGACCAATTGAATTTTCTCTGGAAAAAAATCAAAGGCGATTTTACCATTTCGGCAACGGTAAAATTTATTGGGGCAGGTAAAAATCCTCACCGTAAAATTGGTGTTATCGCCAGAAACCAACTCACTACTGGCTCGCCTTATGCGGATGCCTGCGTGCATGGCGATGTACTCACTTCTTTACAATTCCGCACTACTGAAAATGAAAAAACTGAGCAAATTGAACTTTCGGTTTATCATCCCGTCAATATTCAACTGAATCGCTCGGGCAATACTTTTACTTTTTCGGCGGCTACATGGGGAGAAAATTATAAGTCTATTTCTAAGGAAATTGCTTTGAATGAAGAAGTTTTTGCGGGTTTGTTTATTTGTTCGCACGAAGAAGATAATTCTGAAAAAGCGATTTTTAGCAATGTCAGAATTATCATTCCAGTTGCCAAAGATTTTCGTCCTTACAAAGATTATATTGGTAGTCATATTGAGGAAATGGATGTGGCTACGGGACACAGAAAAATATTGTTTTCCGCTCCGAACTCCATTCAAGCACCCAATTGGACAAAAGATGGCAAATATCTCCTCTATAATTCGTCGGCGGGCTTGATGTATAAATTGGATTTGAGCAATAATACTTCTGCCCAACTAAATACGGGCAAAGCCATCAATAATAACAATGACCACGTACTTTCGTTTGACGGAAAACAGTTGGCTTTGAGCAATTACGTGGGTGAAAAACGCATTTCTACTTTATATACTTTGCCCGTGGGTGGCTCTGATGAACCCGTTCAGATTTCAAATCCAGAAAATGGTCATTCTTACCTGCATGGTTTTTCACCTGATGCGAAGAAATTGATTTTTACGGGTCAAAGAAATAATCAATATGACATCTGGACGATAGATATTGCCTCTAAAAAGGAAACTCAATTGACTAATACTGCCACCTTAGACGATAGCCCAGAGTATAGTCCCGATGGTCAATGGATTTATTTCAATTCGGTACAAACGGGTACCATGAAAATTTGGAGAATGAGACCCGACGGTAGTAATCAGGAGCAAGTGACTTATGATGATACCAATGATTGGTTTCCACATTTTTCGCCTGATGGCAAATGGATTTTATACATTTCTTTCTCAAAAGATATTAATCCAGTGGAACATCCTTGGTACAAAAACGTAACCCTCAGAGTGATGCCCGCAAGTGGTGGAATTGCTAAAACGGTTGCCTTTATTTATGGCGGACAAGGTACAATCAATGTGCCTTCGTGGTCGCCTGATAGCAAGAAAATTGCCTTCGTAAGCAATTCGCAATTTTAGGTTTTTACTTGTTCCAAAACCAATAAATTTATCACATAATCGCTTTATATTCAGGTGATTAATAAAATCAGCAATCCATGAAAATCCTCCTCCCACTCCTTTTTCTGCTATACTCAACAAACCTTTTTGCTCAACAAGATAGCGTTGCGGGAAAAGTTTATGTGTTTAAAGATATGCCTCAAACGGTGGATAATAATCGGATTTATACGCCCATTATCAAGGTTGGACATACAACGCATTTAGAAAATTTTAGGGTGCATCATTCTACTTTGAAACCTGGACATCCTTTGCGTCCATCCCATACGCAAAAGACGGATGAAGAATTGATTATTGTGAAAGAAGGGAAATTATCGGTAACTATTAATGGCAAAAATAAAGTTTTGGGCGTAGGAAGTGTTTTGGTAATTATGCCTGGCGACGAACAGACGATTAACAATTTAGATACCACCTCAGCCAGTTATTACGTCTTCATCTATCGTTCAAAAGCCCCCAAAGATAGTCTGAGAGGAGCATCGGCGGGTGGTTCAATGATGATAGATTGGAATGACGTTGCCTTCAAACCGCATGAT
>JANPGQ010000610.1:0-8054 GCA_031423975.1 Cytophagales bacterium
CCAACACCGCTATCAGAGGAGAATAATGAAAAACATCATTTTAGTAGAAGGAAAAGACGATAAATCATTTATTGAATACTTAATACAAGGGGTTGAAGTTAAACCATTTTCGGTTGATGTTTTAGGTGGATTAAGTAAAGATGCTTTGACAAAACGATTGGACAGTTTGAAAACAGGTTTTCTCAAAAATCCTTTTGAAAAATTAGGCATTATTATCGACCAAGATTCATTTACAACAGAAGAAAGATTAGCTTTTGTAAATGAATGCTTACAAGGAAATTTTGATGTACAATTATCTAATAATCAAATATTTGCAAACCTTGAAATTGATGGAATACCTTTGCAAATTGCTTGTTACTTCGTGAATGTTAAGGGGAAGGGAGAATTAGAAACGATTTTGAGAATAATAAAAACTCAACCCTCTCCTCATGCAGATTGCCTTGAAAAATGGCAAAATTGTATTCCTAATCAAATATGCCAAAAAGAATTTGATAAACTTTGGGTTCATTATTACCTCAAATACGATACTGCCACACATCAAGAAAGACAACAGGCTGGGAAATACTGTACTTTGGAATACAGCCTTCAAGCAAAAACGCATATTTGGGATTTTGATTCTCCTATTTTGGATGAATTGAAGGGCTTTTTAGCTTTGTTTGAGATTGAACACATCACAAAATAGCCTATTTTTATTTTGTTTAATTAAAACCCATCCATCAATTCTTTTTTGATGATAATATATTCCTTTGTTATCAATTTTAATTTTTTAATTCATCTTTCAATTCTAAATAGCTGTGTTTATTGATTAAAATGATTTTTTTTTAAACGATTATAAATCCAAACATTTTAATTTATCGTTAGTTGTTATAAGTAATTAATAAAAAAATTCAACAAAACGATGCGGTGTTCCGCAATAAGCAAATCATGAAAAATTTAGTATTAGTATTCACATTGGCATTAGTTTCTTTAGGTTCATTTGCACAAAAATCAGTAATGGTAGGTGTGCAGCCATGTATCCTACAAAAAACATTATTGAAAATGCAGTAAATTCAAAAGACCACACTACTTTGGTTGCCGCAGTAAAAGCTGCTGGTTTAGTAGAAACACTTTCGAGTGCAGGACCATTTACAGTTTTTGCTCCTACCAATGCAGCATTCAATAAGTTACCAGCTGGAACGGTTGAAACTTTAGTGAAGCCTGAAAATAAAGCAACGCTTACTACAATTCTTACGTATCATGTGGTTGCAGGAAAAATGAGTGCAGCTGATATTGTGGCAAAAATTAAAGAAGGTAATGGAAAAGCAACCATGAAAACAGTTCAAGGCGGGACTTTGACGGCATCTTTGAAAGGTAAAAGCGTAATTCTTACTGACGAAAAAGGTGGAATGTCAAAAGTAACAATTGCTAACGTAAACCAAAGTAATGGTGTTATCCACGTAATTGATACAGTATTAATGCCTAAATAAGGGTTTAATAAATAAAAGTCTGTAATTAGAAAAATCGATTTGGAATTATTAATTCCGAATCGATTTTTTTTATATCCATAGTCAATATTTCACTTGGATAAATAGTCTAAAAGTTATTTGTGAAGACACAGGCGACGGCAAAATTTATATAATCTAACTCTCAAGTCACAAGCCAATAAAATCATTAATAAATTATGCTCAATGAAGTAAATATTGGGTATTTTATTCTCGTCCTAACTTTTTATCCTGATACAAAAGTAAACGAAGCATCGATCGCAAAAAATAAAGAATTCATAATTTCGCCGAGCAAAGGTCGCAGCACTCAAACATTATGAATTCGTTGTTTGGACTGGAAAAGTAATACTGGAAAAAAGTGTATATCTAAAAACAATAATTTATTAAGTTTATAGTCAGCCAAAGTATGAATATTGTATCTTTTGCCGTTGTTTGTATCTTCACAATAAATAAATCAATTCAAATAAAAACAAACCCCAAAAACAATGAAAAAACTATTCACAAATTTATTACTTATACTTTTTACGTTCTCTACACTGACGCTTTCAGCCCAAAGTATTGAAGGTCGTTGGGATATTACTATTACCAAAGGCGATAAAAAAATTCCCTCTTGGTTAGAAGTCAATCATTCTGGGGTAAAATACCTCAATGGACGGTTTGTGGGAAGTGGTGGTAGTGCCAGACCTATCGCTCGGGTTTATTTTAAGGATAATAAGATGACTTTTGCCATTCCTCCGCAGTGGGATAAAGAAGACAAAGACCTTACCGTAGAAGCTGAATTGAAAGATGGAACCTTGGTGGGTACGATGAATCAACCCAATGGTGAAGTTGTCAATTTTGTAGGTGTAAAAGCTCCGAAATTAATCAATACAACCGAACCAGTTTTTGGAAAATCAATGGCTATTTTTAATGGCAAAAACTTGGATGGTTGGCAAATTATTGGAAGAGAAGACCGTCCTGCCGCAGGCGAAAATCAATGGGTTGTAGAAAATGGTATCATGAAAAGTCCAAAATCGGGGGTAAATATCAGAACTACTAAAACTTTCAATGACTTCAAATTGCACGTGGAATTTCGTGTGCCAGCAGGTAGCAATAGTGGCGTGTATTTACGTGGGCGTTATGAGGCACAAATTACAGATGGCTACGGAATGGAACCAGCGGTGGGTGAATTGGGGGGCATATACGGTTTTCTTAAGCCTTTGGAAATGACGGCAAAAAAAGCAAGTGAATGGCAAAGTTATGATATTACTTTAGTGGGAAGAATCGTAACGGTAATGCTAAATGGCAAGACGATAATTTATAAAAATGAAATCCCTGGCATTACGGGTGGAGCAATTGATAGCAACGAATCAGAGCCAGGTCCTATCATGTTTCAGGGCGACCACGGACCCATTGAGTTTAGAAATATCACGATTGCCTTGGCGAAATAGATTATTTTCTAATTCTATTAAAAAAATAAAATCTATATGAGTGTTCAACGGAAGTCATCGTTTTAAACGACGACTTCTGTTGAATCCATTCTAACGATTTCTAAAAGTAGTATCTGTCCTCGTTAACTGAATCCGTTGAGTTCCTTGATAATTAATCGGAATTTTAACAAAAATCCCTCCTCGCCCTGCCTTTGCATTGCCTTGCACTTTCACCCGAACATTTGGATTTAGATAGATTTGGGCAGTATTTGCTAATAAATCCATAGCAGATGCCTCAATTGTGAAAGGCACGAAAGTTGTGTCCATGGGAGGTAAACTCACCATATTGCTCATGGAAGTATGCCCTAAAAATCTATCGTTAAAATAAATGTCCATTTCCGCTTCTTTAACATTCAAGGCATATTTGTTGGGATTATAAAATTTTATATCCGACATAAGCACATTGCTTTTTGTTCCTACTTTGCCCAATCTAAGGTTTTGATAACCTAAATAAGTAGGCTGTATAGGCTTGCTGCACCCAATGGCAAAAAATATTACGATGAGAAAATATCCCAAAATCACTGCTTTACTTTTCATTTCTTTTGATTTAATACTGTAAATACATAATGGAAACATAACGATACTGTACCTAAAAACTTATGCCAGTAAAAAAGAATATTCTAAAACTTTTCCTTAGATTTAAACGTTAAAACCCTACAAATCAAAATACTATGGAAGAACAACAAACGCCCGATAATAAACTCGACCGCATTATCGAAGCCCGCATGAAATTGAAGGTACGGTTTGAGGAAAAAATGAAATCAACGCCTTCAATGGCTGACGAAAAACCGCAAGGGAAAGGGGCAATAAATCGTCATGGAATGCCTAATACGCCTGCGGGTCAGACACTTACGACCAAATGGCCAGTATTGGATTTAGGTTATCAGCCCAAAATTCCGATGGATAAATGGAGACTTTTTATTGATGGTGAAGTAGAAAATCCCGTTGTGCTTACTTGGGAAGATTTTATGGCTTTACCCCAAACCGAAGATACTTCTGATTTTCACTGCGTAACCACTTGGTCAAAGTTGGATATGGTTTGGAAAGGCGTTCGTCTGTTAGACTTGGCAGCATTGGTGCAACCCAAAGAAACCGCTACGCACATTATGTGTTACGGGTATGACACTTACACCACTAATGTATCACTCGAAGAAGCCTTGAAACCTGATGTTTTATTAGGACATACCGTTGATGGTCAGCCACTTGCCGTTGAACACGGCGGGCCTTTACGGATGATTACCCCACAACTGTACGCATGGAAAGGGTCTAAATGGATAAAAAGAATTGAGTTTTTGCCAAAGAATAAATTGGGTTTTTGGGAAGAAAGAGGGTATTCCAATACGGCATATCCTTGGCGAAATGATAGATATAGTTGAGATTTGGATACAGCGAAATAATATTTTAATCAATTAGAATTATTTCGCTGTACAAACTCCGTTTTTACAATCTACCGTTGGAATGACCAAAGCAATACAAATGCCGACGGTATTATTTTTAAGATTATAAGCCTTTTGTAATTCTGTATATTCATTCACTTTCGTCATCAATTGCTTTTCATCAGTATTTGATAAGGAGTAAATCACAAACCCAGAATGACCACCGCAAGGCAAATTTCCAATGCCTACCACTCTACAATTATCCCCACCCGAACAGGCTTTATTTTTGGCAAATATTTCTATATCAGTCTTTAACTGAATCAATTTTTGGTCGTCAGTCAGGGTATCAATAGATTCTTTTTTACAAGAAGAAAATATAATAAAACCAATAATTATAAATTTTAAAATCAGCGTTTTCATGGCTTTTTATTTGTATTTTAAATCGTTGATTAATGTGCCAAAATCTTTGGCATAATTGTATAAATATGCTGGAAAAGGTTCGTTAGTTGTACTGGTGCTTCGGTTAAAAATAGCATCATCTATCCGATAAGTTTTCAGCAATTTCTCTTTTTCTTTTCGTTGAATAAACAACATTCCACCATCGGCACAGCCTGGGCAGCCAAATGTTTTGCTGTCTTCTTTTGATAATTCATTTGGGAAGGTTTGTAAAATAGTTTTAGCTTTATTGTATTCATTATCAGGTAATTGAAATCCTGAAAACCGATAATTTTCTTGATTTTTACAGAATGCCTTTGAGGTATCGGCGTATAGTTTACCGTTTGAAATCATATACAATACATTGGTTCTACATCCCCATCCAAGTCCTACATAACCAAAAACTATATAATCGTCAAGACTTTCTGCATTGATATTTTGTGTAGAAGTAATTGACTCTACACTGTCTTTCTGACAAGCAACTGCTCCTAAACCCGATAGGAAAACAATCATATAAATAAACTTTTTCATTGATGATAGACTCCCGCACCTACGGATATTTTTACGTTTTTCAAAATTGACTTTTTCTGAGGTTTTAGTGTTGGTTTTACATAATACGGTGTTTGTTCAGTTGGCAGATTTATTGTTGGGTTTTCAATTTCGGAATGAATACTTTTTGTTGCCAAAGGCTCAATCATTTCTACAGAATCGGTTAAGGTTCGGATGGGGACTTCCTCAATAGTTGATTCAATCGCTCCGTGGTTGGTGTCCCCACCCACCACCTCGACATTTTTTTTATCTACATGATTAATGTCCTTTTTAATCACTTCAACCACTTTTTGTAAAACCTCAGATTTATTTTGAACCTCAGATTTCGCTCCGTGGTTTGTGTCCCCACCAACCACCACGACAACCTTTTGCGAGATATTAGGTTTATTTTCCAAAACAGTTTCTTCAATTTTAACTTTATGGTTTTCAGCAACTTGAATCTTTTCTTCAACATTATTAAACCAAAGAAAAGCACCCAATAAACCCACACCAATTCCTCCCAAAAAGTAATAGGGTTTATTACCAAAATTGTGTTTGGATGGAAGCGTATTTTCAGGCTTTAATCCTAATTCAATCTTCTCCCACACTGACTCTGGCGGAGTCAATTCGGCATCATCAAAGGCATTTTGCCATTGTTCCTCGAATGAATTATTGGTTGAATCGGTCATATTTTAATCAATTGACTTTGCAAAATCCCTCTTGCTCGTGCGTATTGCGACTTTGATGTTCCTTCGGTAATATTCAACATTGCTGCAATTTCGGTATGTTTATAACCCTCAATGGCAAATAAATTGAATACTGCCTGACAACCTTTAGGTAATTTTTGAACCATCGAAATCAATTCCTGAAAATGAATTCCTTCTATACCACCTTGATTATCAATGAGTTCATTTTCATAATCCTGCACGTCGCTCATATTTTGAAAATGCTGTTGCAAACGAATTTGATTGATGGCAGTATTTACTACAATACGTTTAATCCAAGCTCCCAAGGTGCTTTCTGCCCTAAATTTATCCAGATTTTGGAAAATTTTAATGAAAGCCTCTTGCAACATATCCTCAGCTTCGGCGGTACTTTGAGCATAGCGACTACACACCACCAACATCCTCCCCGCATAAGCCTGATAGAGCTTGCGTTGAGCATTTCGGTCGTTTTGTAAACAGGCGTGTATGAGCTGTGCTTCTGTTTCCAAAGGATTTAAAGAGTACTCCAGGCTTTAGCCTGAAAATAATAACAGGCTAAAACCTGTGGTACATTGCGAATTCAAGATAAAGACCCCGTTTAGAATAAAACGGTTGGAAAGGTAGGAAAAATATTTTTTATCAATTTATTCAACCGAAACAACATTCAGTGAAGCCCCCACCATCCTGATTTCAGCATAACTAAAATCATCGCCCAAAGCAGTTTTTAGCTCTGAACCTCGCACGGTTGTATGCTCCAACATATATTCTCGGATAACTTTTATCTTCTGTTTATCCATCAAATCTTCAACCGATAAATCACCCGTTTTCACGTATTCCGTCAAGTGTCCTTCGATGGTGGAAACGGTTAAACTACGACTTTGGGCTATTTCTGCAACGGTTTTACCTTCCTTAAACATAGCATAACTCAACTCTTGAGTAGAGCCTTTTACGATGGATTTTCGGATACGTTTTTCGGGTATGGATATATGGCTGGTGTCTATGCCGTTATCTTGGCAATAGGTGGTGATAATGTCCAGAATATCATCGCCAAATTGCTGTACTTTCACTTTCCCAAATCCGCTAACTTTTGCTAAATCCGTTTTATTTTGCGGCAATGTTTCCACCAAATTTTGCATCGTTTTTTGTGCCAAAACCATGTATTTTTCTATATTTTTATCCTCCGCAACTTCATCTCGCCAACGTCTCAATTGGTTATACAAATCTCCATGTTGAGTCGAATCACTTGATTTTTGGTTCTTGGATAATCTTAATTTTTCAACCTCAAAATCAAGGGCAGCGTTGGCTTTGGTGGTTAAATATTTGGTAGAATTAAAGCCCTGTTGGTTGTTTTTTAAGAGTAATAATTTCTCAAAAATATTCTTTAAGGCTTGTTCCCAAATTTTCAGAATTGAGTTTCTTATTTCTTTATTATCACATTCTAAACTAATGATTTTCAGTGGATTATAAATGAATTCTTCTAATTTGGCGGTAATATAAATACTTCCTTTTTTGATTCTATCTTGCAAGTTGTAATCATCTTCGGGTAATTCTGCATTAAAAATCAAGGTTTCCAATTGCCTTCTGAAAGTTTCTATGACCGTCCCAATTTCAGTGTCATAATTGCTATTTAGGCTTGAAATATTTTCAAAAATACCCGTAATAAAATGACTCTGAATGGGTGTAATTTCTTTCAAAAGGGTTGTCAAGCTATATTTTATTCCTTTGAAATCAAACAAATCCATTATCCAGTCGCTTTGTGTTCGTTTTTTGGCTTCGTTTAGGGCTGTTTCTGATAAATCTTGCTTTTCAGTTGCTTGGTCGAAAGTCAAAATGGTACTGTCAGATTTTACGCTTTGGGGCGAAAGCGGTTTACTTAAAACCAAGCCCTCAAAAGTTTTGCAGCGACTGAGTGCCACATATACCTGCCCATGTGCGAAAGACGAAGCCGCATCAATAATGGCTCTATCGAAAGTTAGCCCCTGACTTTTATGAATCGTAATTGCCCAAGCCGCTTTGATGGGATATTGCGTAAATGTGCCAATAATATGCTCTTGAAGGGTT
>JANPGQ010000611.1:0-17769 GCA_031423975.1 Cytophagales bacterium
AATGGACGTCACCAATGACTTAAAAGATGCTAATTCAAATAAAGACTTTGCAGTTGCTGATAAACTTATTAAAAGAAAAGGGATTGCAGTTATTTTTGGAAAAGAGACTCTTTTGAGATTACTTTCACAACCCAATTGTGAGGCAATTAGATTCTACTCTTGTATCAACGATGACGAAAGAGCTTCTTTGGTTTTATGTGGTGTTGATGAACAAGGAAGAGATATCGCTGCTGTAAAAAATGGCAAGAATTTTTTAACTGATTTAATACCTATGAGAAAAGAAGAACTTAGAAGACATAGTAGAGAAATAATTTTTCAAGATGACACTACCGAATTAGATGAAAAAGGTGGACCGAATACATTTTCAATTCAAGACAGTAAGGAAAACCCAAGTTTTGCTGGCGGATTCGGAGAATCTTTATTCCAATTGTTTGAAACTGAATATAATACTCAACTTTAAAGTTCATGAGGTTTACACAAATATTATATTTAGTATCAATCTCAGCAAGTTTAGCATTAAGTATATGGTGCTACAAAGGGGAAAAATCTTTAAAGGTTTTTCCTTACTTATTATCATTATCACTTGTTACAGAAATTATAGTTGATGTTTGTTATTTTATTTTAGACATTGATTATCACGTCTTTTATCATATCTATACCCCCTTAGAATATTTGCTTTTTGCTTTATATTTTTATCTTTATCATAAATCTAAAATTGTAAGAATGTTGATTATTACTTCCGTAATTATTTTTACATCAATAAGTATTTTCATTTCAACCGAAATCATCAATGTTAACGTACATCCAGGTTTAAACGATAATGTTGAAGGTTTTTTTTTAATTATTTTAAGTTCATTTACCTTATTAACTATAAATTTTAATCCTAAAATTTCAATTGTGAACCTACCTGTTTTCTGGATTTGCTTGGCGATTTTAATTTTTCACAGCGGTGTTTTTCTTTTCAATGGGCTGTACAACTATTTGGTTGCAAAAAAATCAGAAATAGCTCAACCTTTACATCAACTTATCATAAAAAACTTTAATTATTTGTTATACATTCTTTTTTCTATCGCTTTTATATGCTCCAATCGGATGAAGAAATATATTTTACAGTAATTGCAAGTGCGGGATTAGCTATTTTTTTAGTGTTTATTGTAATTGTAGCTATTGTAAGATATCAGAATAAAAAACAAGAATATTTCATTGAGATTGTCGCCCTAAAAACCGCTTACGATCAAGAAATCCTCAAATCCCAAATCGAAGTCCAAAATCAAACTTTGCAGCATATTGGGCAGGAATTGCATGATAATATTGGGCAGTTGCTGTCTGTGGCGAAGATAAATTTGAATATTTTGGAAGAATCTGATAACGAAGAACTTGAATTTATCAAACAAACCAACGAGATTATCACTCAGTCTATCAGCGACTTACGGGCTTTGACAAAAAGTCTGGATGGGGATTTTGTGAAGGATTTTGGTTTGGAAGAAAGTATTTCGCACGAACTTCAACGCATCCGTAAAACTCGCCGATTTCAAACGGAGATTTCGGTTTTGGGAGAGAAAAGAAAATTGGGCTACGAACGAGAAATTGTCCTTTTCAGAATTGTCCAGGAAGTATTAAATAATGCCCTCAAGCATTCCAAAGCTAAGAATCTGACTATTGTCCTTCATTATTTCCCTCAATCATTTACGCTCAATATCAACGATAATGGCAAAGGTTTTGACCTTGAAAATATCAATCAAAAAGGTATCTCACAAGCGGGTGCGGGGCTTCGCAATATGCAAAGACGTATGGAATTGATAGGAGGAGAGTGTAGTATTTCTTCGGAAATTGGAAAGGGAACGGAGGTATTATTAAAGTTATGAAACACAAAATAGTAATTGCTGATGACCATGCCTTGGTGGCTCAGGCTTTATCGGGTCTAATTCAACGCATGGAGAATTATGAGGTGATGTATGAGGTAGAAAATGGATTGGAATTGACCGAGAAATTTAAGGAAAACCTCATTCCAGACATCGTACTTTTGGACATCAATATGCCCGAAATGGATGGGTATGAAACTGCGTTATGGTTGAAAAATAATTATCCCGAAGTACGAGTTTTGGCTCTTTCGATGTATGACAAAGAGGAGGCTATCGTAGGAATGTTGCGAAATGGAGCGAAAGGCTATTTATTGAAGGGTTGCCGTTCTTCTGAACTCAAATTGGCATTGGACAGCATCATGGAAAAAGGTTTTTATTATACAGAATACATTACGGATAAATTATTAAAAAGCCTAAACCCCGAGCAAGTTAAAAATCCAATCTTAGAATTCGGCTTAAACGACCGTGAAATGGAATTTATCCGCTTGGCGTGTACAGAAATGACTTACACTGAAATAGCCGATAAAATGTGCTGTAGCCCCCGCACCGTGGACGGCTACCGTGAGCAATCTTTCCAAAAACTCAACGTAAAAACCCGTGTGGGAATAGCGATGGAAGCAATGAAATTGGGGATTGTTTCTTTAAACGGTACACGGTGAACGGGATTGTAAAGGACGTTTTATCGTCAAAACCGTTTACCATGCACCGTTTACCCAGTACTTTTTATCCTATCGAAACAAGTTCTAAATCAAAAATCAAATCTTTTCCTGCCAAAGGATGATTGGCATCAAGCGTGATTGTTGTATCTGTAACTTCAACCACCGTTACGGGCATCACTTGTCCAGAGCCGTCTTGGTGCATATTTAGTTGCATTCCTACTTCGTAAGGAATATCCGCAGGGATTTCTGCTTTATTGAAAACAGCCATGTGTTCTGGATTCATGTCTCCGTAAGCCTCTGCCGCTGGAATATGTACTGTCTTCTTTTCGCCAATACTCATACCAGTAACGCCTTCGTCAAACCCTTTGATAACCATACCCGAACCAATTTCAAATTCCAAAGGTTCACGTCCTGTTGAACTATCGAATAATGTTCCGTCAGTCAATTTTCCTGTATAATGGACGCTGATTTTATCGCCCTCTTTTGCTTGTGCCATTGTTTTTTTGTTAAAATTTTGGCAAAGGTCGGGAAAGATAATTTTATAAGAAACTAATTGAGAATTAATTTTGAATGTAGCTTTGAAAATTATAGCTGATAAAGGTAAGTAAATTAGAATTAATTGATTTGCAAGGGGAAATCCTTCAAAAAAATGCTATTATGGGTGCACAAAATCAAGCAATAATTGATATGGAAAAACTCCTGTCGGGAACGTATTTAATTCATTCAATTCAGGATGTAGAAGATAGTGTAAAAAAAGTGGTAAAGATTAAATAGTACAGATTTAGTAAAAACGACATATATTTTGTAATTATGCAGAGGAGATAAACCGAGCGATTTATCTCCTCTGCATCGTTGGTGAGTGTACTCACTCATCAATTGGCGAAAAGTAAAATCTGAATAATAAACAATTGATTATTAGTAACGTATTAATTTTTACTAACTTTTATGATAGTAAAATTCGGACAGATAATGTACGGGTTTTGTAGTTGTCTTTGTTGTTGGTCAAAGACACAACATCGGCACACAGAGTTACTTGCCCAAAAGAGAAACCAACAAAGTAAATAAAAATTTCCTAACATAATTTAATCCAAAAACAAAAATGAAAAAAATTACCCTTTTACTTGGCATATTGGCTAATTGTTACGCCTTATTTAGCCAAAATATTGCCTATAAAAACGGTGCTTTGCCTACGGAAATTCGTATTGCCGATTTATTATCCAGAATGACCGTTGAAGAGAAAGTCGGACAACTTAATCAAGTAAATGGCGGTGTACTCACAGGACCAACAGTAGCCAATGATGCGGGTGCTAAGGGAAAAATAGATTTATTACGTCAGGGAAAAGTAGGGTCGTTTTTGAATGTTGTAGGCACAGAACAGACCCTGGGCGTACAGAAAATTGCGGTTGAAAATACCCGTTTGGGTATTCCTGTACTATTTGCCTTTGATGTGATTCATGGTTACAAAACGGTATTTCCAATTCCTTTGGCAGAAGCCTGTTCTTTTGATATTGCTTCGGCAGAACGTGCGGCAAGTATCGCCGCTAAAGAAGCATCATCGGCAGGTTTGCACTGGACGTTTGCTCCGATGATGGACGTTGCCCGTGACCCCCGTTGGGGCAGAGTGATGGAAGGTTCGGGCGAAGACCCCTACCTGCAAGCACAATTTGCGGCTGCCCGTGTGAAAGGTTTTCAAGGAAATTTGAATGATACCGAACATATTTTAGCGTGCGTAAAACATTTTGCCGCCTACGGAGCCGTGGAGGCAGGAAAAGAATATAACACCGTGGACGTGAGTCGATATGCCCTCTGGAATTATTATATGCCTCCCTACAAAGCTGCCGTCGAAGCAGGTGCCGCCACGGTGATGAATAGTTTTAATATTGTTGATGGCATACCTGCTGGGGGAAGCGATTATTTGGTAAATCAAGTCTTAAAAAAGAAGTGGAATTTCAATGGATTTGTGGTTTCGGACTGGGCATCTTTTGGCGAAATGATTACGCACGGTTATGCTGAAAACGAAACAGAAGCCGCCAAAATGGCTTTAATGGCAGGTTCGGATATGGATATGGAGTCGGGTGTGATGATAAAAACATTGGCTGCTTCTATCAATAAGGGAGATATTCCGATGAGTCGTGTGGATGATGCTGTAGCTCGAATTTTGAGACTCAAATTTCAATTGGGTTTGTTTGATGACCCTTACAAATACCATAATTCAGCCCGTGAAAAAGCAACTTTGCTCGCTCCTGCCCACCTCGAAGAAGCCCGTAAAGCTGCTTCAAATGCGATGGTATTATTGAAAAATGAAGGGAATATTTTACCCTTGAAAAAAGACTTGAAAAATATTTTGGTATTAGGACATTTGGCTGAAAGTCAGAACGATGTATTGGATTTTTGGAAAGGACAAGGCGACCATAAAAATACGGTAACGATTTTGGAAGGAATAAAAGCAAAATATCCCAACGCCAAAGTTGAGTTTATCCAATGTTATACCCGTGATGGAAAATTTATCGAAACTTCTTCGGCTCAAATCAAGGAGAAAAGTAAAAATGCAGAGGTAATTTTGGCTACAATTGGTCTATTTGGAGATTTAGCGGGTGAAGCTCGTTCGCTCAGTAATTTAACGCCTCCACTCGGACAACAGGAGATGTTGAAAATTGCCAAAAGCACAGGGAAATCGATAGTTGTACTGGTGCAGGCTGGTCGCCCGATGGTTTTGACAGATGTCATTGCCAACCATAGTACCGTTTTGAATACTTGGATTGGAGGGACTCAGCACGGAAATGGAGTAGCCGATATATTGGCAGGAGACGTGAATCCTTCGGCAAAAACGGTGATGAGTTTTCCTCGAAATGTTGGACAAATTCCTGTTTATTACAACCATTACAATACTGGTCGTCCTCACAAAGACGGCGATGAGGGTCCAAATGACTTCTGGGTTTCTCGTTATCGGGATGTACCCAATGCACCTTTGTTTCCTTTTGGCTACGGGTTGAGCTATTCGAGTTTTGAATATAGCAACATGAAAATCTCTAAAAATGAGATAACTCAAAATGAAAGTATCACAGTGAGCATTGATATCAAAAACACAAGTACCAGAGACGGTATTGAGATTGCTCAATTGTACATTCGTGATATAGTGGCACAACCCATCAGACCTGTGATGGAATTAAAAGATTTCAAAAGAGTATCAATCAAAGCGGGGGAGACGGCAAAAGTTTCGTTTGAATTGCCTGCCTCAAAATTAGCTTTCTACGATGCTGAGGGGAATTTAATGTTACAAAAAGGAGCATTCAAAGTGATGGTAGGGACAAGTTCTGAGAAAGTACAATCAGCTGATTTTGTGTTGAAATAGGTTTTATTAAAATATCAAAATGAAAAAACTCGTAAAAGTAAAACCTTTACGAGTTTTTTTTGCATCATAAAATAGAGCGTTTTTTATCTCATAATTTCCAAAATCTCAAATTCCATTATACCCACGGCACTTGTATATGTATGAGCTACATAAAAGCGGCAATGATGTGGCTTTTAATCATTCACTTAAATTCATAGCAACTAACTATTCTCCATATTCAACTTCTCTTCCAACAACCTAATCTGAATTTGAAGCGATTTTATTTCTGAAATTTTACTCTCCGTTAATTGCTTAGTCAGTTGCAATTGTATTTGTAAACCATCCACTTGTTGATTCAATAATTTATTTTGAAATTCTAACTGTTTTATCGGATTACTTAGGTCATTCCTGTCATCTTCCTTTTTCGTAAAATTCCGAGAAAACGAATTTTGTTGAATTTCTTCCAAACTTATTTCCGCAAAGTCGGAATTTTGTAAATCATCAAGATTCACCCCAAAATAATTTCCGATGGTTTCGCATACATCCAAGGACGGCATGGTATGTCCATTCTCGTAATCAGACAAGGCACTTTTACTCACACCGAGCGTTTTTCCTAATATTTCTAAGGTTAATTTATTCTTTTTTCTAAGAATTCTGAGATTGGCACTAAACTTGTTTTCCATTAATTCGGAATTATTGGTATTATTTTTCCATTTATTTGGAAATTATCAATAAAGCTATTTCCTTTGTATTGCAATTTAATCATTCTTAGCAAAAAAATTAGTTATTAGTAATTAGTTATTGGTGATTCGGTACAGAAAACTAATAACCAATCACTAATTAGCAGTAACCAATTACAATCATTATTATGAAAACAATTCTCCAATTCACTGCCTTCCTTATCTGTGTAACTTTTCTAAACCAAACTGTGAATGCCCAAGGCTGTGTGGCAGTACGTCACATGAGCTGTGCCGCTGGTACAGGAGCAAATGCTACTTCCATGATGCGTCCTGGGCAATGGCAAGTCTCAGCGGGTTTCCGTAGCCTGTATTCTCACCGTCATTTTGTGGGAACAGAATATCAAGAAGCACGTCTTATAAATGATACCGAAGTAAAAAACTACTCAGAAGGACTTGATATTGGCATCACTTATTCTATCACAGATCGTTTAAGTGTTTCGCTAAATATTCCTTTGGCTTCCAATACCCGTGACTCTAAATATGAGCATTACGGAAATGGTACTACGGCAGCTCCAACGCCTTATTTTTCCACAAAATCTTCGGGTTTGGGTGACATGCGTTTAGGGTTGAACTATTGGCTACTTGACCCCATGAAACACGCAAACGGCAACCTTTCATTAGGCTTGGGCGTAAAAGCACCAACGGGAGATTCAAACGTACAAGGCGATTTCCATAAATTGGATAAAGAAGGTAAAGATTATATCCAAAATAAAGCCGTTGACCAATCTATCCAGTTGGGCGATGGTGGCTGGGGTGCAAATATCGAAATTCAAGGCTATCAAAAGCTGTTCAGCAAGGCTTCGGTGTATTTCAATGGTTTTTATATGTTCAATCCGATGGTCACAAATAATACTTACAATAGTATATTGAAGGATAATGTTCAAAACCCAATTACGGTTAAACACTCTATTGCAGACCAATATGCGGCTCGTGTGGGTGTGGGATATGCTTTACTACCCAAAGCTGGAATTTCAGTAAGCATGGGCGGACGTATTGAAGGTGTACCTGCAATTGATGTTTTTGGGGCGAGTGATGGCTTCCGCCGCCCAGGTTATATTATTTCAATTGAGCCAGGCATTGCGTATATGAATAACCATAATACTTTTGCTTTGAACGTGCCAATTGCCACAACTCGTAACCGTGTTCGTTCATATTCAGATTTGAAATACGGTGGACAAGGTGATGCCGCTTTTGCTGATTATTTTATTTCTGCAACTCTTTCGCATCGTTTTTAAGAGCTGATTTGGAGAATGAGTGAGAGATAAAGTTTGAAACAATTCAGCGTATTTTTGTGCCTGATACTTAATACATATTTTAATGAAAACAATTTACAAATTTAGCCTACTGGCTATCCTTAATTTTACAACCCTTTTTGCCAATGCCCAAATGATGAATGATGGTATTTTTATGGCAAAAGGCAACCTTTGCGGAGGAGTTGCTTATTCAAGAGATTCGTGGAAAAATTATTGGGAAGGCACGCTTTATCGTGACAATAAAAACCTCGGTACGCTCACAACTGAGATGGTTACGTTGTCAGGGAATTACGGAATCTCCGACCGCTTCAATGTGATGGCAATGTTGCCTTACGTTTCAATAAACCCTTCTGCGGGTACTTCGCAGGGTTTTAGCGGTATTCAAGACCTTACACTGTCAGTAAAATATCGCCTTGCTCAAACCAAGAATCTTTCGGTAATTGGTTCTGTCGGAGGTTCAATTCCTACTAATAATTATGTGGCAGAATCAATGCCTTTTTCAATCGGCAATCAATCAAAAACGCTTTTTGGCAGAGCAATTTTGTATTATACTTTGCCCGCAGATTTAGCCTTCACTGCAGTAGCTACTTATACAGCACGTTCAAAGGTAACAATAGATGCAGGAATGCACTATTCAAATGATAAAGCCTATTTTGTATCGGATGTACCGATGCCCGATGTAGCTAATTTTGGTGGAAAATTTGGTCATTATTCGTTTCGTTGGCAGTTAGAGGCTACTTTAGACAAACAAGTAACTTATGGTACCGACGATATTCGTAGAAATTTTATGCCAATCATTTGTGATAAATTTGATTACACCAAAGTCGGTTTTATCGCTGCTTATCGTATTCCTCAATTAAAGGATTTGCAAGTGATGGTAACGGGAAGTAAAATTTTATCAGGACGAAACGTAGGTGAATCAACTACTTTTTCAATAGGAATTACTAAGTTTATTGATTTGCGGAAAAATAAAATTGCAGGTATTCCGTCAGGACCAATTTGTCGACCAGGAGATAAAAATCATGCTGGCAATATGAACGATGATAAACATTAATCTGAAAGTAAAGAGTTTTGTTTATCCCCAAATCGTAAATCTAAAATCGTAACTAAAAATCATGTTTACTAAAAATATAAAAATATCATTCTCAGTATTTGCGTTAATGCTCGGAATGACCGCTTGCGATAAAACGCTTGAAAGAGATGGTACAGAACTTTCTCCTTTAGCACCCACAAAAACGGATGTTGAGGCAGCCACTTGGAAGACTTATACAACCTTAAACTTAGCTGATTTTACGGTGGCGGCTGTTGCTCCAACTCCTGCGGCAGTTACTTCTGCTCAATACCTTCAAGAGGTTGAAGAAGTGAAAGCGGAAGTTGCCAAAATTGATGACTCTCGCCGTGATGCCATCCGTTATTGGAATGGTGGCGGAGTATTGCGTTGGAATCAGATTATGCGTGAATTAGTGGCAAAAAACAATTTACCACCCGCCGAAAACGACTTAGGGAAATATCCAATTCCATCTTCGGCAGACCCTGACAATTTGAATGGGACGGGTACCAGTTTTCCCTTCTCAAACCCTCCTTATGCGGCTCGTGCTTATGCGTATGTGTCTGTAGCTCAGTATGATGCCCTCGTAATGGCAATGGCTTTGAAAAAACAATATAATCGTAAAACACCCAATGCCGTGGATGCTACTATTACGCCAATCATCTTGGCAGCTCCAAAATTATCATCATATCCTTCAGAGGATGCCGTGATGGCGGCGGTTAGTTATGAATTTATGAAACGTTTATTTCCTAAAACTGCCGATACACTCTATTTATACAAAAAGAAGGAAGAACAAAAGTGGTTTAAATTATGGGCAGGGGTTTCTACTCGCTCGGATATTGAGGCAGGAGAGAAATTAGGAAAAGCGGTTTTTGCCAAAGTATTTGCTCGTTTCAGAGCAGATGGTATGGCAAATGCTGTGGGTACGCAAGTGAAATGGGATAGTTTAACAAAACGTTGTGAAGAGCGTGGAGAAATTGCATGGAAATCAATGGAAGATGCTCCAAGACCCATGATGTTGCCTTTTTACGGAAACGTCCAGCCTTGGAATACAGACAAAGCAACGATTTACAGTATCAGTACATCCGTTCCACCATTATCAACCAAATCTGCCGAATTCACTGCACAAGTGGCAGAGGTGAAAGGTTATACCTCAAATCCGACTCGTGAAAACATCGCCATCGTCAATTATTGGGCGGATGGTGCTGGAACTCACACCCCACCAGGACACTGGAATCAGATAGCAGAGAAGTATATTATTGATGCAAAAATGTCGGAAGTGAGAGCCGCTCGAAACTATGCTTTATTAAATTCTGCCATGATGGATGCTGCTATAAGTTGTTGGTTCACAAAGAGTTATTTTTATGTGCCACGCCCTTCGCAAATGGACAATAGTATAAAAACATTAACAGGTTTACCCAATTTTCCATCTTATACTTCTGGACATTCAACGTTCTCGGCGGCTGCTTGTACGGTATTGAGTTACATTTTTCCAGATGGTGCAAATAGTTTTAAAAGCCAAGCAAACGAAGCATCAAAATCAAGATTGTTGGGAGGCATTCACTACAAAATGGACTGTGATGGTGGCTTAAAAATTGGAGAAGCAGTAGGAGCAAAGGCAGTTTTGAGAGCTCAAACTGATGGCGTTCAATAGAAATTAATCTAAGATTAGAAAAAAATAGTGGTTAGTGTTATAAACTTCTGTCGAGTATTTCGGCAGAAGTTTTTTTGTTGAAATATGCCATTTTGAAAGGATAGAATATTAAGAAGTGTATTACTAATTTTAGTATGATATTGCCATGATAGCTTCGGGTTAAAGCTCTCCTCCTAAACTTTTTGAATGCTTATGAGGAGAGTGAATCTGACAATTTTTGACTATTCATTAATAAATACAGCCAAAAATTATTTGATAATAACATCCCAACCTAATATTTTTTTTGATTTGCCATAGTTAAATTAGGGATTTTATTTATTAACTAAAACACTGATTTTCAATTACTTAATTTGTCGAAAAATAGAAATCTAAGGTAACAATTTGTTTAGTAAAAAAGGAACTTTATTTTTGATAATAATTATAATTCAAAACCAAATGCCAACCACGCAAGATAAACTCTACCAAGTTGCCCTTACACTTATTCCAAAAATTGGCGATGTCCTTGTCCGTCAGTTGATTAGCTATTGTGGTTCGGCAGAAGAAGCCTTCAAAACGCCCATTCCCAAACTCCTCAAAATTCCAAATATTGGTAAAACTATTGCTCAAAACTTACAAGATAAATCTGTATTGGAAAACGCTTGGAAAATTATTCAAGAAGCTGATAAACAGGAAGTTGAATTACTTTTTTATACCGATAAAAATTACCCAAATCGGCTAAAGCAATTATATGATTCGCCCGTGTTGCTGTACTACAAAGGTAAGGCAGATTTGAATATTACTAAAACCGTTGCCATCGTTGGAACTCGAAAATCTACGGAATATGGAAAGGAAATTACCGAACAAATCGTTAGTGAATTGTCCACTTTCAATCCTTTGATTATCAGTGGTTTGGCTTATGGAATTGATATCATTGCTCATAAATCTTGCCTAAAAAATAACGTTCCTACGATTGGCGTTATGGCGAGTGGCATTGATTTTATTTATCCGTACCAACACAAAGCAACTTCCATTCAGATGCAAGAAATTGGGGGAATTTTGACAGAACAAACCTTCGGAACACAGCCCGACCCAAGATTCTTTCCTCAAAGAAACCGTATCATTGCGGGTATGGCAGACGTTACCATTGTGGTAGAAGCTGCTGTGAAAGGAGGGGCATTAATCACGGCAGAATATGCTAACAACTATCATAGAGACGTTTTTGCTGTGCCTGGGCAGATTGGAAAATCTTTTTCAGAAGGGTGTAACAAACTCATTAAAGAAAACAAAGCCCAAATTTTCACGGGCTTAAAAGACATCATCGAAGCCCTCAATTGGGACATAGAAGGGCATGAAAAAAGTACACATCGAGAGCCAAAATTAGATTTTTCAAATTTCACCGAAGAAGAAAGTCAGGTGATGGCATTGCTCCATAAAAACCAAGAAATGCAAATTGATGACATCGCTTGGCAGTCGCAAATCCACGTTGCCAAGTTGTCATCATTACTCTTAAACCTTGAATTCCAAGGATTTATACGGTCTTTGCCTAGAAAGAAATATAAAGTTGGGGGTTAGGAGATATGTTTTAGGGGTTAGAGGTTTGGGAAATATTATTCTATTTTTAACTAACCTCAAACCCCCAATCGGTTACGCACCCCACCTAATCCCTAATAATTTACTGATGAAAACTTTTTCCAATAAACTCTAAAGCTGGAATAATCCCTGTTCTCCAATAGTCCCATGTATGTCCACCTTCTCGCATTCGGAATTCGTGAGGCACTTTCTTTTCAGTTAAAGCAATGTGTAAGAGACAGTTGCCTTTTGTCAAGAAGTCATCATCGCCACAATCAATCCAATATCTTACTTTTTTAAGTTCATCAATTGATTTGGTTTCTACTATTTTGATGGGTGAATTTTCCTGCCACGTCTTTGTCAAACGGTCAGCACCTTTCAAATCTCTTCCGTATAATTGTCCATAAGCACGAGTCCAATTGGCTTCATCCATGTTGGTAATTGTATTATCGTCATAAAAAGCACCACTCAATGGAGCCGCTGCTGCAAATAAATCTGGATTGCGAAGAGCAAGATTCATTGAGCCATACCCTCCCATTGAAAGTCCAGAAATGCCTCTATATCGCTTCTGAGCCTTGATTCTGTACGATTTTTCAATGGTTGGCATAAATTCTTTCACAAAAAAGTCTTCATATTTTTCTTTCCCGTCATACGAATTCATATAAAAACTCACAAAACCGTCGGGCATTACGATAATCATGGGAGGAATAGTGCCATCGGCAATAGCTTTGTCGGCAAGGCGATTGATTTCTCCAAATTGCAACCAGCCCGTATCGTCGTCAGAATATCCGTGCAGTAAATACACCACAGGATAAGACCTTTCAGAAGTTTCATAACCAGCGGGCAAGTAAATGGTATATTTTACATCTTTGCCCATTATGGTACTTTTAACGATTTTCCCCTCTGAAATTTTTCCCATATTTTGAGAAAAAGCGAGATTGAAAAAAAGCATTAGCATTGCTAAAAAATAAAATTGTTTTTTCATGTTGTTGAAATGATTATGATGGTAAATATCAAAAAAAATGACTCGCAAGTTATAACACTTACAAGTCATTTTTTGATAAACTATACTCTAAGCTCTGAAATCTAAACCCTCCACTCCGAAGGATTTGCTCGCCACTCTTGCAAGGTAATCATCTGACTTTCAGAAATGTAATTCTTTTTCATAGCTTCCCCGATTAATGTTTCGTAATCACTTAAAGTATAAAAATTAAGATTATTGTCGGCAAAATTCTTTCTGGCAATTTCAAATCCATACGTAAAAATGGCTACCATTCCCAATACATTTGCCCCCGCTTCACGCAAAGCATCAACGGCTTTTAACGAACTTCCCCCTGTAGAAACTAAGTCTTCAATCAGCACCACTTTTTGTCCTTTTTTGATAGTTGCTCCTTCAATCTGGTTGCCCATACCGTGTTTTTTGGGTTCGGGACGGACATAACAAAAGGGTAATTCCAACCAATCCGCTACCAAAGCTCCCTGTGGAATACCAGCAGTAGCAACTCCCGCAATCATATCAACATCCCCCCAATATGCCTGTACGGCAGAAGCCAAGCCATTTTTGATGGCAGTACGCACTTTGGGATGAGAAAGCGTGATTCGGTTATCGCAATAAATAGGTGAATTCCAACCAGATGCCCATTTAAAGGGTTGGTCTGGACTTAATCTAACAGCTTTGACTTCGAGCAACATCGAAGCCACATTTTCAGCAAGGGTACGTTGTGCCATTTTTGTGGTTTTGTTAATTCTTTTGCAAAAATAGAAACTCTCGTGTATGTTTCATTACAAAAGTTTAATTTTACAGGAAAAAAGGAGCGAAGGAGCAAAGAGGAAGAGAAGCAAAGGGTTTTAACAACGTTAAGGCTCGCTGTTTTACTAACAAATTCTACAAACCCCTATGCTCCTTTGATACTTTGTTCCTTAACAAAAAGAAATGACCATCTTTATCAACGAATACATCCTCAAAATAATTAGTCATAAAAAGGCTCAATCACTCTCAACCACTGATTTTGACCACTTGATTGATGCTCAATTGGAATCCATCAAGGTTGAAAACTTGGAAGGTCATGTGATGATTATTAATATCCTTCCGCCTACTATTACACGGCTATTTACGATTATCAAAACTACTGAACTGCCTCATTTGCATTCAGTTACGTTAATATCTGATAACAAAGATGCGATTGAGGAGCAAATAAAATCTCAATACAAACTCTTAAAAGCGGCGGGTGGTATTGTTAAAAATAAGGAAGATAAAATCTTAATGATGCTCCGTTTGAAAAAGTGGGATTTGCCCAAAGGGAAATTGGATAAAGGCGAATCTTCTAAAACGGCAGCCATTAGAGAGGTGGAAGAAGAATGTGGCGTAAAAGCGAAATTAGGCAAGAAAATTTGTACTACTTTTCATACTTATACCTACAAAAACATCGACATTTTGAAGCAAACAAAATGGTATGCTATGGATTTATTGGACGACTCCAATATGAAGCCCCAAGCTGAAGAAAATATCGAAAAATTGGAATGGATGGATAAAAAACAAACCAATTCAGCGTTACTAAACTCTTATTCTTCAATACGTTATGTATTGAAGAAGTATTATCATAAGAGTTGATAAAACTCTTTCGTAACTTTACATAAAAATACATTAAAATCATTAATTCAGAGAAAAAACAGACCAAAGCCATCAGAATTCAAGCAGAGCGTTCTCAAAATCGTGAACATTCTGTACCCCTATATCTTACTTCAAGTTTCACCTTTGAAAGTGCCGAACAAGGACGTGCCATTTTTGCCGAAGAAGAAGAAGGAAATATTTACTCACGCTACATGAACCCCAATGTAGATGAATTTGTGGATAAAATGTGTATGCTTGAAAATACGGAAGACGGTATCGCTTTCGCAACGGGTATGGCGGCAAATTATGCGGCAATGGCAGCGTTGCTCAAACAGGGAGACCATGTAGTGGCTTCAAAAGCCCTTTTTGGCTCGTGCATTCAGATTTTGACAAAAATTCTTCCAAAATTTGGGATTACTTGTACTTTCGTTGATGGTATTGATTTGGCACAATGGGAAGCTGCTATTCAAGAAAATACTAAGTTTTTGTTCTGTGAAAGCCCTTCAAATCCAGGTTTGGAATTAATTGATTTAGAAGGAATTTGTCAATTAAAAGCCAAGCATAATTTGATTTTAGCGGTGGATAATTGCTTTGCCACCCCCATCATCCAAACCCCTGCAGATTGGGGTGCAGACTTGGTGATTCACTCGGCTACCAAATATATTGACGGTCAGGGGCGTGTGCTTGGGGGCGTAGTGTGTGGGCGTGAAGATTTGGTTAAAGAAATACGTTTCTTTGCCCGTCATACAGGCCCTTCAATGTCGCCCTTCAACGCTTGGATTTTATCTAAGAGTTTGGAAACTTTAGACCTACGCATGGAAAAACATTCAAGCAATGCCATGAAATTAGCGTTGGCATTAGAGA
The DNA here is from genome assembly GCA_031423975.1 of Cytophagales bacterium. Taxonomy (GTDB): domain Bacteria; phylum Bacteroidota; class Bacteroidia; order Cytophagales; family Spirosomataceae; genus Arcicella. Next base: position 15,571 of record JANPGQ010000611.1, read on the forward strand.
AAAACCCAGCCTTGAATGCCGTAAAATATCCGTTTTTAGCATCTCATCCACAGTATGAATTAGCGAAAAAACAAATGAAAATGGGCGGTGCCATTTTAACGATTGATATAAAAGGTGGTTTTGAAGTAGTCAATGAAATGTCAAAATACTTGAAAATAGCTTCAATTTCACCCAATTTGGGTGATACTCGTACCATCATTACCCACCCAGCATCTACTACGCACTCAAAACTAAATGCTGAACAAAAAGCCGAAGTTGGCATCACGGATGGTTTAGTAAGAATTGCCGTTGGTTTGGAAGCTGTGGAAGATTTGATTTCGGATTTTGAACAGGCTTTGGAGAAGGCTTTGGTGGGGAGTTTGGTTGGGTAGAAGTTAGGAAATTTAACTATATTTTTCAGATAAAAGAATTATTGGAACAACTTTTCATTTTGGCACTTTTGCTAAACAAAGGAGATTTTACAAACCAACAACATGAAACAAAATGGATTGGCAATAATCCCGCAATCGAAGAATCTATAATTTCAACTGAAAACAGATTAGGTATGAAATTGCCAAAAGATTATATTGAGTTTTTAAAAATCTCTAATGGTTTGATGGATATTGGAACTTCAACAAGTTTGAAGTTTTTACCAGTAGAAAAAATCGGTTATTTAAATGACTTAGATAAAGAACTTGTTGAAATTTGGAGTGAAAATAACAAAAGATATGGTAAAATTTTAGCTGGAAGTATTCTTATTGGTGGATTAGAACAAGAGCAACAACTACTCTTAATTCCTCCAAGTAAGAGTAACAAAGAATGGAAATACTGGCTATTTGCTTCATGGATTCCAGGAGAAAGTGAAATTAAATCATTGGAGGATTATTTTAAGGAAGAAGTTGAATACTTGAAAAAAGAAACTAAGAATTTAGAAAAACCTCAACCAAAACCAGTTATTGATTTTAGTCTCAGAGATGCTGTTTATGCCCATGATTGGTAAAAAGCGTATTATATAGCTGAGAAATTTATCCGAGATGATAAGGATTATCCTTATTTGGGAGGGCAGAATAGATTATATTCAATTATGTTGCTTTCTTCTTATAAACTGCAAAAGCAAGATGATTTATTAATTTTCATTGATGAAATAAAAAAGAGTAAGCCAAAGCAGTTTGTTGATGTTTTAGAAAAGTATAAAGTTTGTGCTAAAAATAAAATGGCATTTATGGCAAACGTCGGCTATAAATTTACTCCACAAAACAAGCCAATAACATTGGAGGAAATAGATAGATAGATTAAGAAAAATAGGAAAGATTTACTGAGTGCCAAATACATCAATGAGAAAATAAGTTATCAGTTGTATTTTTTATTTGAATATGGAAATTTTAATGATTTTATCACCATTTATGAAAATGCTGACCAACAAGCCTTATTTCCAACAGACCATTTAAGAGCTGCTATTATTTACAAATATATTAGTAATATGAATAAGGCAAAAAGTGCTATTAAAATGTACTCGGATGGATTTTTTGGAGAAGTAAATGCTTTTGAGCCATATTTAGATTCTGATTTACTTGAAATAATTGAGAGTAAATAATAAGCTAATAACCTCCAACAAAATGCTCCAAAAATACTCCATAGGCATACAAAGTTTTAATGAAATTAGAACAGGTAACTTTGTTTACGTAGATAAAACTTCTTACGTTCATCGCTTGGTGGAGGGAAGTAAATTTTATTTTCTTTCTCGCCCCCGTAGATTCGGTAAGTCGTTGTTTGTCAATACAATAGAGGCATTATTTCAAGGAAAAAAAGATTTATTCAAAGGACTTTTTATTGAGGATAAATGGAATTGGGAGCAAACAAATCCAGTCATAAAAATTTCATTCAGCAACATTGACCACAAAGAAATTGGACTTTCAAAAGCAATCAAAATTGAACTAAGAAGCCTTGCCAAGAAAAATGGATTTGAATTAGAATCAGAAAGTAACGGCTTGATGTTTAGAGAATTAATAGAAACTATTGCTCAAAAACATGGTAAAGTGGTTGTACTGATAGACGAATACGACAAACCTATTATTGATTATTTAGGGGAAGATACCGCAAAAGCTCTTGAAAATCAAAGTATTCTGAAAGGCTTTTATTCCATTTTGAAAGATGCAGATGATTATTTGCGAATGGTTTTTATTACGGGGATTTCTAAGTTTTCAAAGGTTAGTATTTTCT
>JANPGQ010000612.1:0-2066 GCA_031423975.1 Cytophagales bacterium
TAATCCAGCGTAAGATGATTTGGGCAGGTGTTTTTCTGTATTTCTTTGCCAAAGATTGCAACTTTGGGTCGTCCATCTTCATGCCACGTACCAAGGGTGTGTAGGCTTGCAGTTGAATGTGATGCGATTGGCAATGTTTCAGCAAATCTTCCAAATACAAATACGGACTAAATTCCACTTGATTTAGGGCAGGAGTAATTGTTGAATATTCTTTCAATTCATCCAAAAAAGGTAACAAGTAATTTGCTACGCCAATTGCCCGAACTCGTTTTTCTTGATAAATGGTTTCAAGGGCTTTCCAAGTCTCTTTTCGAGTAGCTTTGATGGGCCAATGGATTAAATACAAATCGACATAATCCGTCTGTAATTTCTTTATACTATCATCAAAAGCCCTTAATGTTTGGGAATAACCTTGCTCAGAATTATTGACTTTGGTTGTTAAGAAAATTTCTTTTCTTGCAATGCTACTCTGTCGAATAGCATTCCCAATCTCTATTTCATTTTCATACATCGAAGCCGTATCAATCAAGCGATATCCTATGCCAAGTGCCTCATTAGTAGCACCTTCCGCTTCTTTTTTGTACATATCATATACGCCCAAACCTAACAGTGGCATCTGGATTTCGCTGTTGAGTTGTGTGTAAATATTTTTGTCTTTTACCATGATTTCGAGGTTCGATGTTCGGTTTTCGATGCTTGTTTTTCGATGTTCGATTTTTAACGCTTTGCCGAACATCGAAAATTACCATTTTTCTAATCCTAATAATTTCTTTCCTAAGTCATTCAACTCGGCAGTTCCGTATTTGGTTTGTTCCCAATTCCGAGGGTCGCCAGGGAAGGCGTAACCTTCGGGTGAAATACGATTTTTCCAAGAATTTACTCGCCAATCTCTCATGGCTTCGTTGTCCTCTTCGGCGGGCATCATAGAGATATATTGAGCAATTCTGACCTTATCCGTTGAGTTATTCGGGCGGATTCCGTGCGGTGTTGTGCTATTGAAAATCAGTAAATCGCCCGCTTCTAATTTTACTTTATGATACATTCCCTCGAAGGCAGAAGTGTCTGGTTTAAAGCGATTTCTGTCTTCTGGTTGGGTCAATTTCCAAGTGTGGTATGTGCGATAAAGCTCTGGAATACACTGAAATCCGCCCATATTTTCATCCGTTTGGTCGGCTAATGCCAATACGCCTTGCACGTTTTGAGGTTTAGTTTCGGGGTCATAGTCCCAATGAATAAAACCTTTATATTCAAAGCCTGGACGGATGGGTAAATTCAAATTCGCACGGTCGATAGTTACCCACAATTTCTCTGTTCCCCAAATATCCGAAAAAGCATCATGGACTCGTTTCATTTGGCGATTATTCCACAATTTTTGATTATTATAAACTTCTACCATGCCCGTACCAGCTAATTCTTTCATCTGCATTTCAGCTCTTGGGGCGGTGTACCAAGTGTCTGGATTGGAAGGGTCTTTTTCTTCAAATTCCCATAGAAATTTAGCGGTTTCAAGAGCCTGTTCTCTTGGGACAGCACTTTTTACAATAACATATCCATTCTCAATCCAAAATTTCCAATCATCTTCACTTAAAACTCGTAAAGGTTCGCCATTAGAGCGGTCGTTAAGTTTCAACGCACTACTGGTAGCCGTGGAAGGATTACCGGGTTTATCTAAGTGATTTTTGTTGGCTATTCTTGCGGCAGCCGTTGCTGTTGCCATAGTTGGCACCATATTTTGTTCTTTAACTTCCATGTTATGTAATGTTTTAGCTTGAAATAGTGATACAAATTTCTCCCTAATTTTTTCAAAAAACTACCTCAATAAATGCCTAAATTTGAACTATATTGATTTTTATGAGTATATTTAGTTTGAAATTATACAAAATAGGTAGTTTTAAGAAAATATCGGTGGCACGGCTCGGAGGGGAACGCCAAGTTACGTGCCACCAATAGTAATCTAATAAACCAATTCCATTTGCCTCGTGGTTGGTGTCCCCACCAAACACATTTGCGTTAGCATACACAAATGTTGCTTTCGCTCGTGTGTTTGGTGGGGACACCAACCACGG
>JANPGQ010000613.1:0-6706 GCA_031423975.1 Cytophagales bacterium
CACGGTGGAATTGTTTTAGATGCTTCATTATCTGAAAGTATTTCGATTCAACCTAATTTATTGTTTTCACAAAAAGGGTTTCAATTAGATTTATTAGGAAGTTCATCAAAGGCAACATTTAATTATATTGAAGTTCCTGTAAATTTTATGTATAAAGTATCAGATGCTTTTTCGGTTGGAGCTGGTCCGTATTTAGGTTATGCGATTAGTGGTTCTACAAAATCAACATCTTCAGCAGGCGTAACAACTAATAAGGATGTAGATTTTACTACTGATAAAGTAAATCGTTTTGATTATGGATTAAATATTACTGCTGGCTATGAAGTAATTGAAGGACTTGCGGTAAGTATTAACTATTCTTTGGGACTTGCCAATTTGAATAGTGATACTTCATCTTCTGCACAAACTATCAAAAACAACGTTATTGGTTTTTCAGTAACTAAGTTTTTTGGAGAGAAATAGCCTCAAAGATATAGTCGTAAAATGGTCAGCAAACAATTTTGCTGACCATTTTTTTTCGGAATTATCTACTATTTGGCAGACTCTTTTAAGGTTGCACTTCTCCGAAGTGGAGTAAGAGAACATTCACTATATTCTACAAAGGTTGAACCTCTCTGCGACGCACAGTCCGAGGTATAATCAGACACAATTTCGGAGAAATTTAACCTTTGTAGCACAACACAATCTCGAATTCAAGGCTTCGGAGAAGCCTAACCTTAATTTCGCCAAATAATAGATAGTTCCATTTTTTTTAATTCCCTACTTTAAATATACTCCCACTCATAGCCTTTAATTGCCCTTTCAAATTCAAAGATTTTACTTGAATCGTTTGGTTTGTGGGTAGCGTAATTACATTCATAGATTTTATCAAAACATCATTTGTAGGCGTAGGCAAACTATTTGATTCCCAAGTTGTTGTGCTTTGCCATTGCCCTGTTTGTGAAGTACAAGCGGTGGTTGAAAAGGTAGTCAAACTAAAATTCTTGACAAAATTCCAAATTTCATTTTGTGGTACTACTGCCGTTGACCAGCCGTGCGTAGCATCTTTCGTAACGATTAATTGTACTTTTTTACCCGTATTACAAAACGTCAATAAATCGGCATTGGTATTGATGGCAGTGGTGGTATAGGTGCTATAATTAGCACAAGTTCCGCCCGAAAATTGCGATAGAGGCCAAACATAATTTTGGGCTTGCGGATATGGCACAATTGGCGGAGTAACCACAGGGTCGCCCTTACTATGTATGTGCAGTACGGGAATCGGAATGTAATTTGCCGTAGCAAAACGACTGTTTGAATAGCTATTATTTATCCACAAACTACCTGCCAGTGGGGCAATTGCCGCAATTTTATTGGCTAAGGCAACCGCCAAAAAGTAACACATAAAAGCTCCTCCCGAATGCCCTGTGGCATAAACTCGATTTCTATTTATTTGATAAGTAGTTGATAGATAAGCTATTAAATCAGAAGTAAACAACACATCATCAGGAGCGTTTGGGTCGCCTGTACCGCCAAAATCTGAGTCGCCTGTTGTGCCAAAGCCTGGGGCGGCATCGGCATATTTATTGAATTGAAGCGAACCCCCAGTTAGGACTGCATCAGGATAAACTACGATAAAATTCTGCGTATTTGCCAAAGCATCAAAACCTGCGTAAGACTGAAACCCCGCCCCGTTGCCACCGTCTCCATGAAAAGCCAAGAGTACAGGCAAATTACAGGCTTGCGTGCCAGTGGTGGGCAAATGATAAGCAAAAGTGCGTGTACGCCCGCCCGAAATGATTGATCCTGAGCCGTTTATTTGGGCAAAAATTGATTCAGATAGTAATGTCAAAAATAGCAAAATGCCCAATGTCCTTTTCATGTCTTTAGATTTCGGAATTACAAAGATTAAGTAGAATAGCCGTTTTATATCCTGAATTACCCCTTGTGAGGGTATTGCGACTTAAAGTTTAAAATTCCGCTAATAAATTCACTAAATCTGTGGTCTAAATTTATCCTTAACAAAGGTCAAAAATTCGCTTGGATTATTGAATACCAGATACTAAATATCAAATTTTGGAAAAATTCTCTATTTTTTATTCTCAGAAAAATCATACATTTGTGTAGCAGACAACGTCCATTTCTTTGATAAGTACAAAAGAATAAATATATCTCAATGTTTTTTGAGATGAATATAAATTTATTTTGAAAATGTTGTAAAAATCGGAAAAATAAATTAAACCCATCCCCCATAAATATCATCCTTTAATCAAGGGTAGTCATTTTTGACTGTTTTTAGACGCTAAATTACCTGATTTATATGAGTTCGAAAAAAGTATCAACCACGTTCGATGAACATGAAGTTCTTCATGATTTGAAGCATTATTTGCCCGCTCAAAATCCTTTGAAAGACTTTGTTCATCACAATACATTGCACGCTTTTCAAGATTTAAAATTCTTTGAGGGAATCCGCCGTGCGAGTGAGATTTTTGGCTATAAAGTTTCTCTTTCTTTGGATGAGTTTCGTGATTTATACAAATCAGGACAAATCCGTAAAGATATTTTAGAACGCTCTATTGCAGAAAAATTTGGAAAAAAAGATGCTGAAAAATACTTAGAAAAGGCTCTAAATCAAAAATTTGACATTGATAATTCGCAAAGAATTGGCGGCTTGAGGGCTAACTGGAAATCACTTTATAAAATAGATTTGGATGCTTTGGTTCACTCCAATTTATTCAGAATTATTTGTAGTTATCTCGACCAAGGGATTTCGGTTTGGAGTTTTCCCATAAAAGGAATTGGCTTTTTAGCGGCTCTAAAAATTATGGAACAAAATAGCTATGCGAGTTATTTTAGGACAAAAAGAGCCAAAAAACTCCTCTTAGAAACGGACTGCAAAATGGAGGATTTGCTAAAAATTGTGGTTGGAGATTCCAGTTTATACAGTCAATATCTTTTTGACCAACAATTTGGTCATCAGGGTTGGTCGGGCATGGTGGCATCCGTGGAACGTGAACCCGAAACGCTGTTGGATACTCGCAAAATCACCTTACACGACCTCATTGTTTTTGAATTATTGTTAGAGATTGATGCCCTCGATTCGCAATTTGGCAATAAATGGACTCCTTTGGCAAATGGATTAAGTGAAAAACCCCACGGATTATTTGCTCCAACGCATCATTCTGAATTAAATGATATATTGGAAGTTTGGCAAAAATCTTTTGAATGGAGTTATTATGATGATGTATTGGCAGGGGTTAAATTAAATAAAATAGAGGAGATTCAACATACAACCAAAAGTTTCCAAGCTATCTTCTGTATTGACGACCGTATCTGTTCTTTCAGACGTTATTTAGAAAAATTTGACACTGCCTGTGAAACCTTCGGAACGCCAGGTTTCTTTGGGGTTGAGTTCTTTTTTCAGCCCGAAGGCGGACAGTTTTTTACGAAAGTTTGTCCCGCACCCGTTACTCCAAAATACTTAATCAAAGAATTAAATAATGGACAGAATAGCGTTAAAACGAAGGATGAAATTCATTTTTCAAAACACGCTCACTCTTTTTATAGCGGTTGGCTGATTTCTCAAACCATAGGATTTTGGTCGGCGGCCAAGTTGTTTATCAATATATTCAGACCATCCATGAGTCCCGCTACAGCATCATCGTTTAAACACATGGACAAATATGCCGATTTGACGATTGAAAAACCCGAACATCACGACCACGAAAACGGCTTGCAATTGGGCTATACTACCGAAGAAATGGTGGTACGGGCAGAAGGACTTTTGAAGAGTATTGGACTTATAACTAACTTTGCACCAATTGTTTACATCGTTGGTCACGGAGCAAGCAGTGTGAATAATCCGCATTATGCAGGCTACGATTGCGGTGCTTGTTGCGGACGGGCAGGTTCGGCGAATGCTCGGGTTATTAGTGCTATCTTGAACACACCCGAAGTGAGAACTGAACTCAAAATCAGAGGCATTGATATTCCAACAACAACCCAATTTGTGGGCGGTTTGCACGATACTACTCGTGATGAAGTGGCGTTTTTTGACGAAGATAAACTTTCAACCATAAACTTTGACAATCATCTCGAAAACCTCAAAACCTTTGCTGTTTCCTTGGATTATAACGCCAAAGAACGTTCAAGAAGATTTGAGTCGATTGATACCAGTCTAACTCCCGCCCAAATTCACGAAAAAATAAAAATCCGTTCGGTTTCCTTGTTTGAGCCACGTCCAGAGTTGAATCATGCCACGAATGCTCTTTGTATCATTGGCAGAAGGAATCTAACTAAAGGCATATTTTTAGATAGACGTTCGTTTATGAACTCCTATAATTACGCCATTGACCCCGAAGGAAAATTTCTTTTCAACATCTTGAAAGCCGCTGCTCCTGTATGTGGGGGGATTAATTTGGAATATTATTTTTCAAGAGTTGATAATCAGAAATTGGGTGCGGGAACAAAATTACCGCATAATGTAATGGGTTTATTTGGCGTAGCAAATGGCATTGAAGGCGATTTGAGACCAGGTTTGCCAAGCCAGATGATTGAAGTGCATGACCCCGTGAGAATTCTTTTCATCGTAGAACATTTTCCCGAAGTAGTGCTTGATACCATCCAAAGGCTTTATGCAACGTATGAATGGTTTATCAACGAATGGGTAAATTTAGTGGTGGTAAATCCAGAAACCAAAGCGTTGTTTTTATTCAAAGAAGGGGCATTTGTGCCTTACGAACCTTTAACAAAATCGCTCGAAAAAATTACGGATTTGGATACTTTATTAGAATCAACCCAAGATAATATTCCCGTTTACTTGCTATAAAAACATTATGAATCAACTACTCAACTTTTTTATTTTACTGCCCATTTTTGGCTTTATGCTCAGTTTGGTAATTCCCGCCAAAATGGAAACTGCCATTTCATGGACTTCCTTCTTGACGGTAGGTATTCATTTCGTAATCGCCGTTATTTTCACCATTTATTGGGTTTTTCACGGATATCCAACCTTGAATATTAAGGATATTGACCTATTCAAAAATGATGAATACGACTTTGCTTTTGATTTGTATTTTGATAAAATTACGGCGTGTTATCTTTGGATGGGATCGTTTATTACCTTTTTAGTAACGCTTTATAGCCGATATTATATGCACCGTGAGAAGGGTTACAAACGTTTTTTCAATACCATTCTCTTCTTTTACGTAGGTTATACAACCGCTATTTTTGCGGGTAATTTCGAGACGCTTTTCATCGGCTGGGAAGTCTTGGGATTAGCTTCTTTTTTGCTAATTGCCTTTTACAGAGAGCGATATTTACCCGTAAAAAATGCCGTAAAAGTATTCTCAATCTATCGTATTGGTGATTTAGGCTTAATTTTGGCCATGTGGATGAGTCATCACCTTTGGCATGAAAACATTACTTTTTTGAAACTAACTAATTTTGAGTTGGTCCATGAACATCTGCAAAATCATTCTTTTATTGGCGTATATATTTCTTTAGCGATTTTGATAACTGCCGCTGCCAAATCAGCTCAATTGCCCTTTTCGTCATGGTTGCCACGAGCAATGGAAGGCCCTACGCCATCAAGTGCCATTTTTTACGGTTCGCTGTCAGTGCATTTGGGCGTATTTTTATTAATGAGAACTTTTCCTTTTTGGGAACAACAAATCTCGGTAAGAATTCTGATTGGCTTGGTGGGCTTGGTTACAGCCATTATCACTACGGGAATTGCAAGGGTACAATCGTCCGTGAAAAGTCAAGTGGCTTATGGTTCTATTTCGCAGATTGGGCTTATTTTTATTGAAGTTGCCTTGGGTTTCGAGAATTTTGCTTTGTTCCACTTGATGGGAAATGCCTTCCTCAGAACCTACCAACTATTAGTTTCGCCTTCAATGGTAAGCTATTTGATTCGGGAACAATTTTATCATTTTATCCCTAATGAGAAGACCATTGAATCAAGATTTTTTTCTAAGAAATTACAAAATACCTTCTATATTTTATGTACCAAAGAATGGAATTTGGATTCGTATATGTATCAGTATCTGTGGAATCCCTTGAAGTTTGGCGGTAAGCAACTGAATTTTCTGACGGTCAGAAAGGTGATAACTTTTTTCACAATTACTTATGCCATTGGGCTTTGGAGTGTTTATAACAAGGAATTTATACCCCCAATTATTGTAGCATTTTTACCTTTTACCTTTGGGTTAATTGGTTTTATCATGGTTCTGAAATCATTCACCGAACGCAGAAGTGCTAAGTTAAGCTGGGTTTTGATAATGATGAACCACTTTTGGGTGGCTTTGGCAGTGTCTTTCAACGAAGATTTCACTTTTACCGACATTCATTTATACCTAAGCGGAGTCATTGTGGCGGGAGTTATTGGTTTTGTAATTATAGACCGATTGAAAAAAATGGATGGCTCAATAGATTTGGATAAATTTCACGGTTATTCTTTTGTATATCCCAAAATGGCATTCATATTTTTATTGGCTTGTTTGGGTGTATCGGGTTTTCCAATCACCCCAACATTCATTGGTGAAGATTTAATTTTTACCCACATTCACGAAAACCAAATCATTTTAGCAACCTTGATTGCCTTCAGTATTTTGTTGGACGGTTTGGCAATTATCCGAATTTATGCCCGACTTTTCATCGGACCCTATACCAAATCTAATCAAGAAGTAGCGTATCGGTCTTCGTAGATTGGTTATTAGAAATTGGT
>JANPGQ010000614.1:0-16110 GCA_031423975.1 Cytophagales bacterium
TCAACGCTATCACCGTTGAGGTCCGAAACAAAAGGTTTTATCTCTAATAATTGTTGATTTTTGGTAATGTCTAAATAATCAGAATTTACTAATTCAAAAGTGCCATTTCCTTTATTTTCAAAGAGGTAGATACTCGCACGATAGCCCGCATCTCCCCGAATGCCCGCATTGCCGATGAGTAAATCTTGGTCGCCATCGCCATCAATATCCGTAAAAACGGGGGCGGTGTTTTCTCCTAAATCCACCATTGTATTTTGTAAGAAATTGGTCTGCACAAAATTAAAATCTGGCTTATCATTTTGCCCTTTATTCTTATAAAACCAAGCAGATTTTTGGTAATCTACCGTCTGAACAGCATTATCATAACCATTGGGTGAAGCTACTAAATCTTTGACACCATCAAAGTCTAAATCTTCGTAAAATATGGCGGGAAATACGGGAAAATCAACGGGATATTTATTAGGAAAGTTATAATCTGCCGAATTGAATTTTGCTTGATTCAGCGTGCCAACATTCATAATAGAAGCTACTTTGTTCTTGGTAATATGCCCAAACAAGACATCCTTCAATCCATCGCCATTTAGGTCTAATAAAAGTATCGAATTTCCCGAGTGTAATACTCTTGAAGATTTTTCTGTTTTGAAAGGGTCATCCAGCGGAATGGGGTTTTGTCCACAGTCTTGATTGAATACCATGTCGTCAAAATGTTCTTTATAAAATCCTCCCCAGCAATCACCTACTCGTTTGAATTCCAAGATATTAGCGTTTTTGTAATTCTCAATGCTAAAATTTTTATGGTAAAATGCAAAGTTTCCAGAAGAGTCAAAAGTAACGATATCATAGTCGCCATCATTATCAATATCTACGATAGCGGGTATGTCCGTAGCAGAAACGTAGAGGTTTATTTTTCCAGAATAACCCGTTGAATATACGGGGTCTGCCACCAATTGAAAGGTTAATTTATCGGTAGAAATATTGTTAAAAATCCTAATGCCACTGGGTGTGTACGTGAAAATATCTTTCTTGCCGTCATGGTTATAGTCTATGAGTAAAATCCAATTACTGATTTTTGGAAAAGCCGTTTCATATTGAGGAGCATATTGCCAAAAATATTTGCCTGTATTATCCTGTTTTGCTAAAAAAGTAGAGATTTTTTGAGCCGTTCGGTCAAAAACAACTAAATCCTCTACGCCGTCATTATCTAATTTACAAGTTGAAAATTGTGGAGCATTTAAACCACCCGCAAAGGCATTCGGGATTGCTTGTCCGTTTTGAATAATTTTGACAGAATTATCATATTTAAAGGTAAAATCTTGGGCGAAAGATTGCCAAGAAATTAGGAAGACAATGATGTATTTTGCTTTGCAAGCCACGGATACGAAACCCTTCAATAATAACCCTAAAAACCTATCAGTAAATACGTGTATCATTTATTTAGATTTATTTTTCTGAATTTATGTATTCAATAGATTAATTTCGTGGAGAAATTTAAGTTCATTGCTTAATGCTCAAAACTCTTAAACTATAACGAACAAAATGATGATTTCGCTTATTGATTTATACCAAAAATACGGAGAATGTTCGGGTGTGTCCACTGATACTCGTAAAATTCCTTCCGATTCGATGTTTTTTGCCTTGAAAGGACCCCATTTTGATGCTAATACTTTTGCCCAACAAGCCCTCGAAAAAGGAGCAAAATATGCCGTTGTGGATGACCCAAATGTAGTAACAAATGATAATATACTTTTGGTTGAAGATGGCTTAAAAGCGTTACAAAGTTTGGCTAATCATCACCGTAAACAATTACGAATTCCACTCATCGGTTTAACGGGTTCAAATGGAAAAACTACTACTAAAGAATTGATTAACAGTGTTTTATCAACAAAGTATAAAACGTATTGTACGCAAGGAAACCTCAATAATCATATCGGAGTACCCCTAACGATTTTAGCAATTCAGAATGATATAGAAATTGCCATCATCGAAATGGGAGCCAACAAACAAGGAGATATTAAGGAATTAGTCGAAATTTGCGAGCCTACGCATGGCTTCATAACCAACATCGGGAAAGCCCATTTAGAAGGCTTTGGTGGTATGGAAGGAGTTAGAAAAGGTAAGGGTGAATTATTTGATTGGTTGGCACAAAATCATCAAACTATCTTTGTAAATATTGCCTCTTCGCCCACTTACGAAATGGCAATGGAACGTGCGGGTTTTAAAGAAATTATCACCTACACCACCGATACAAACCGCAGATTCCCGACCGTTGTAACCATGACGGAAGATAGCCCATTTGTAAAATTTATTGAGCGAGAGGGAGGTTTTTATACTTCGCATCTCACGGGAGAATACAATTTTCAAAACATGGTTGCCGCCATCAGAATTGGGCAATATTTTGGGATTGAATTACAAAATGCTTGCCAAGCCGTTGCCAATTATGTTCCCAATAATAACCGTTCGCAGTTTATTCAAAAAGGATCAAATAATGTGCTAATGGATGCTTATAACGCTAATCCATCTTCAATGTCTGCCGCAATCACTTACTTTAATGACCTGAAATCAGATAGAAAAATGGTAATTTTGGGCGATATGTTTGAATTGGGGGAGGAAGCTGAATTAGAGCATGAGGCTTTGGGGAAATTATTGGCAGAGTGCAATTTTGATAAAATACTTTTGGTAGGACATCTTATGGAACACACCCTTAAAGAATTACCCATGATGAAAGCCCTATATTTTCCCGATAAATTCGGCTTGCATATATGGTTGCAGGATTATCCGCAAACGGATATGCACATACTGGTGAAGGGGTCAAGAGGAATGAGTTTGGAAAGTGTTTTGCCATTTTTAGATGCTCGAAGTTCGTAGTTCGATGTTCGTTATTCTTCTGTCTGAATTTGGATTTATTGGATTAGTGGATTATTTGGATTTATTATAGAAAATAATGAGCTAAAATCCTTTTAATCCATTAATCTGATAAATCCAAATTCAGACAATGTTTTCACAAATATCGAATAACGAAATAAGACCGTTTACTCATTTTCTCTACCAATTACTCAATCATCTGAAAATAATTCTGGCACGTGTGTTACATTTGATTTATTTTACGTTTTTAAAGCGTTAAGAATCAGTCATATATTTAAACCCAATTACAGTTTATTTTAAATAATTATGGATAATTTATCACAACCCAATAATCAAAAATCAGGTAATAATAATGCCCTCAAAGCGGGTTTAGTCGTGATGACACTCTTGGCGGCTGGTCTTGGCTATATGCTATTTCAGTCAAAAGATACCGTTGCCAATCAACAAGAAGTTATATCTACCAAGGTAATGGAATTGGCTCAAACTCGTACCAAATTAGATTCCATTTCCAAAGAATTAGATTCGCAAATCGCTGAGGTTCAGAAGCTTGGTGGCGATGTAACGGAACTTCAAAAAGCCAAAGCTGAATTGGAACAAGATAAGAAAGATATTCAGTCTAAATCAGCTTCGGAAGTGGCGAGTGTTCGGTCAAAATACGAAGGCAAAATCAAGAATTATGAATCTTTGTTAGCCGCCAAAGAAGTTGAATTGGTAAAACTTCGTGAAGAAAATGGCATACTTTCTAATGAAAATCAGACACTTAAGACTGAAACTACAACGCTGAGAAATGAAAATCAAGGCATTGCCAAAAATGCAGAAGAATCGAAAGCAGAGGCAGCCAAAAGAATAGATGAAGAAGCGACTAAAAATAAAGCACTTTCTGAAAAAGTAGCCAGAGCCGCTGCTCTCAAAACTGAATTTGTGAAAGTTATTGGTATTAATGAAAAAGGCAAAGAATCGGAAGAGAAAAAATATAAGGCTAAGAAATTAGCAAAAATCAAGGTAGTTTTCCAATTAGCTAAAAATGATTTGACAGAAAAAGAACGCAAAACGGTATTTATCAGAGTGCTTGATCCAGACGGTTCAACGATTTTTGATGCTGCTACTGGCTCAGGAAATTTCACTTTCAATGGTCAGGAATTGGCGTACACAACCCGTGGAGATTTGAATTATGACAATGAAAATCTCTATATCGAAATGGTTTATAATCGTGGTGGTACAGCATACCGTGAAGGACAGTATAAAGTAGAATTATACGCCGAAGGTTTCAAAATCGGTGAAGGAGGATTTGTAGTGAAATAAGATTGTAACAGAATAATTAATTTATGGCTCTTTTTCGTTAATTCGGAAAAGAGTTTTTTGTGATAAAACAATGTAGAGTCAAACACTATTGAATTTTATTTCAAAGTAAATGATACAAGTCTGTTTTTCTATTCTTCTGAATAAATATAAAATGATAGAGAAATTACCTAAAATAATTATTTTTAAAGATAAAATAACCAAATTTAAAGATTTTGTAAGGTAAACTGAAAAGTTTGTTTCCAAATTTATTAAATCCTGAATTAAGGTATTAATTTTGTGTTATTCTAAGAAAAGCATTCAGATTTTAACTAAATAAAAAATGTCAACTGAAACACAACAGTACGTTCCGTACAAAGTAAAGGACATCGCTCTTGCCGAGTGGGGTCGTAAAGAAATTCGTTTAGCAGAAGCTGAAATGCCAGGTTTGATGGCTCTTCGTGCTGAATACGGTGCCGCTCAACCTTTGAAAGGAGCAAGAATCGCAGGATGTTTGCACATGACTATCCAGACTGCCGTTTTAATCGAGACTTTAACAGCTTTGGGTGCGGACGTAACTTGGTCTTCATGTAATATTTTCTCTACACAAGACCACGCCGCAGCAGCAATCGCCGCAGCGGGTATTCCTGTGTACGCATGGAAAGGCATGAACGAAGAAGAATTCAACTGGTGTATTGAGCAGACTTTGTTCTTCGGTGAAGAGCGTCAGCAATTGAACATGATTTTGGATGATGGTGGTGATTTGACAAATATGGTTTTCGACCAATACCCAGAATTGATTGCGGGTATCAAAGGTCTTTCTGAGGAAACTACTACGGGTGTTCACCGTTTGTACGAGCGTTTGAAAAACGGAACTTTATACCTTCCTGCTATCAACGTAAATGATTCAGTTACGAAATCTAAATTTGATAACAAATACGGTTGTAAAGAATCATTGGTGGACTCAATCCGTCGTGCTACCGACTTGATGTTGGCTGGTAAAGTTGCGGTTGTGGCAGGATATGGTGATGTTGGAAAAGGTTCGGCAGAGTCTTTGCGTGGTGCAGGATGTCGTGTTTTGGTAACTGAAATTGACCCAATCTGTGCTTTGCAAGCGGCAATGGACGGTTATGAGGTTGTGCCAATGGACGAAGCTGCTACTCGTGCAAATATTTTTGTAACTGCTACTGGTAATTTAAAAATCATTCGTGAGAGACACTTCCGTTTGATGAAAGATAAGGCAGTTGTTTGTAACATCGGACACTTCGATAACGAAATTGATATGGCTTGGTTGAACGAAACTTATGGTTCAACAAAAGAGCAAATCAAACCACAAGTTGATATGTATAATGTTGATGGTAAGGATATTATCGTTTTGGCAGAAGGTCGTTTGGTGAACTTAGGTTGTGCTATGGGACACCCATCTTTTGTAATGTCAGCCTCATTCACAAACCAAACATTGGCTCAGTTAGAATTATGGTGTAATACTGACAAATACGAGAAGAAATTATATATTCTTCCAAAGCATTTGGATGAGAAAGTAGCAAGATTGCATTTATCTCACATTGGTGTTACTTTGGAAAAATTGGAAACTGACCAAGCAGAATATATTGGCGTATCAGTTGAAGGACCATTCAAGTCTGACTTGTATCGTTATTAGGATTTTCGATTTGAGATTGCAGACTTATTTCTGTAATAATTTTAAAACTCTTTGTCATTCATTCGGGCAAAGAGTTTTTTTTGTTATCCCAAAAAGTTTACCTATTTTTAACCATAAAATTAAATAATCCAAAATTATGGTAGCAAGTATTTCACCTTATCGAAAAAAGCGACTTCCTGTCAAAGCCAAAGACATACCTCATTATCTCATCTACGAAATAATGGATGGCAAACCCATTTATTATGAAGGGTTTAGAGAGGTATTATCTAATAAAAAAACGTTTGAAGAAATAATGGGAAGTAGTCGTTTACAGTCAAGAATCATTGCAGTAATTGTTAAAGATTTGAATATTAGGCTTTCAGATGATTTTGAAGCACTTTCTAACGAATTTGGCATTCATCTTGACCATAAAAATAATTTATGTGGAGATATAGGGATTTTTGAAAGTTCTCAATTTTCGGATACAATGGATGAAGATAAATATTTTGATATTCCACCAAAAATAGTAATCGAAATAGATACCAAAGCTGCATTTGAGTTTATTGACGAAGGTGGATATTATCATAAAAAAACGCAAAAACTCCTTGACTTTGGAGTAGAGAAAGTAATTTGGTATTATACAAAATCTCAGAAAGTAATGATTGCCCAAAAGGAAAAATCTTGGACAATTGATGATTGGAATAAAAATATTGAAGTAATACCAGAATTGAATTTGTGTTTGACGGATTTAATGATGAAAAAAGGAATAACTGTTTAAATAATAGTTTTCCATTTTACATACTTTTAAACCTCCTCACTAAACTGAGGAGGTTTTTGTTTTATTCTCCCTACTTTTGCACCATGAATGAATTACTAATTGAAATTACGGGCTGGATTGGCTCAATTCTTATTGTTGGAGCTTTCGGACTGAACTCTCTTGACAAAATAAAATCAAACTCTTTGGGCTATCAATTGGCTAATCTTGTGGGAGGTATTTGCTTTATTATCAATACTTTACATCACAAAGCCTATCCATCGACATTTGTGAATGTGGTGTGGGTTTTTATTGCGGTGTTTTCTATTATTAAAAATAAAAAAGGATGAAATTTATAGATTTAAGCCATGTTATCGAGGAGGGCGTTGTTACATACAAAGGTTTGCCTGCACCCATCATTTGCGACTATTGGACTCGTGAAGAATCCAAGCAATGGTACGATGAAGGAACATCTTTTCAGATGGGTAAAATAGAGATGGTTTCTAATACTGGTACTTACTTAGATACGCCTTTTCACCGTTACGAAGACGGCAAAGATTTGTCTGAAATCTTGGTTGAACAAACTGCTATGTTGGATGTTGTTTTGATAAAAGTGCCTTATCATCAGATACTTAGCATTGATAAATCATATTTTGAAGGCTTGGATTTGCAGGGTAAGGCTGTTTTAGTAAATACTGATTGGGATGAAAATTGGAAAACTGATGCCTATTATTCAAACAACCCATTCCTGACGGCGGATGCAGCTGAATATTTGGTTTCACAAGGCGTGAAATTGGTGGGTATTGATTCTCATAATATTGATGATGTATCGGGTAAATCTCGTCCTGTGCATACCATTTTACTCAGAAATGAAATTTTGATTGTGGAACATCTTTGTAATATGCGAGCAATTCCTGAAAATGTTGCAATCAAATTTTCTGCCACCCCGCCTAAAGTGAAGGGCATGGGGACTTTTCCAGTGAGAGCTTATGTGGTGATTGGGGATTAGATTATCTTAATTAAAGAATATGGTTTGGCTAAAATTGAAAGAATAATTGCTTCGTAATAATGAAAAATTTATTTGATTCAGATACGTTAACTGTTGCCAAAAATCTCTTGGGTTATACGCTTGTACATGAGAGTGTGGAAGGTATCACGGCAGGGATTATTGTGGAAACCGAAGCCTATTTGCAGAATGACCCCGCCTGTCATGCTTACCGCCGAAAGAGTGTACGTAACGCTCCAATGTTTGGCGAGGCGGGAACAATTTATGTATATCAGATTTATGGAATGCACTTTTGTGTAAATATTTCCACAAATGAAAAAGACGTTGGCGAGGCAGTTTTAATCAGAGCTTTGCAGCCCACAATTGGCATTGAATTGATGCAAGAAAGAAGGAAAACTGACGTACTTAAAAATCTTTGCTCAGGACCAGGAAAGTTGGTGCAAGCCTTGGGCATACATAAACAAATGAACGATTGGCATATTATGGATTCTGATTTGAAAATTATCGCTCCCATTGCACAAATGCCTAATGATGAAATAATTACAACTACTCGTATTGGTATTACGCAAGGAGTAGATTTGCCTTATCGTTTTTATTTGAAGAATAATAAATTCGTTTCAAAGAAAGGCTAAGGATTATTTATTGAATGAATTTTGAAGAATATATTGGAGAAATGGCTTTGGCTGTTTCTCTTTTTTTATGACCCCAATTCCTCAAAGTGTGGAGGTTGTTTCTCATATCATTAAATACCTCAATTGGCATAGAATTTTGAACAATAGTTATGTAAATATCTAAATACAACAATGAAATGGAAAGAGTTGATAAAGAAATGCGAACTGATATTCAGAACCAAAAAAAGACAAATCCTGGCAATTTATTGCTTTTGATTATTGCCATTGTCTTGGGATTAATGGTAGTGGCATTTGTAGGAGGTTTTTTCTCAACTGATTCCAAAAATGGCCAACATAATATGGGTGTCGTAACGGGGGCAGATAGTTCAATCGTTACAGAATCTGATACTATTAAGAAATAAACTAATAAAACATACTTAAACCTTTAAAAGAGTCCTACATTTTTTGGAAGGCTCAATATTATTTATGACAACTCAATATGATATTCTTGTGGCTGGCTTAAACCAGTTAATCGAAATAAATTATAGTCGTATCGACGGATACAAAAAAGCTGCCGAAGATATTGATGGTGGAGATTTGAAGGGGCTTTTTCAAGGAATGGTTAATGAGAGTGCAGGTTTTTCTGATGCTTTGGCAGAACACGTAGTCAAATTTCATGGTGAACCAACTACTGAAAGCACTTTTATGGGAAAAGTACACCAAGTATGGTTAGATTTCAAAGCCTCTATTTCTTCCAACAACCGTGAGACAATTTTGAGTTCTTGCGAATTTGGTGATACTTCCGCAGTTGAGGCTTATGAAGCGGTATTGAAACTGGATAAAGTGGATGCTTCACCAGAATTGACACAATTGTTAATGACTCAGAAATCATCAATTGAAGAGTCATTGAAAATTATCCAAACCTTAAAACAGTCACAGCACCACGCCCATTCAGAGCAAGAAGTATTGGAAAATCAAACCCCTAATATGGGAATGTAAACCTATCATCATAACACACCCAAAAGGTTAATATTGAACAATATTAATCCTTTAGAATGCCATGACAAATTGTTGTGGCATTCTTTTAATATCACTAATTTTCATGAAATATTACTTCTCACAGCAAACTTAATAATTTTTCAAAACACATTTCAAAACATATAAACCGTCATGAAAATTACCAGTGAAGAGGTCCTCCGTGGACTTATCAACATTTTTAACATCAATGGCTATCGTGTAGAAGTATATCAGAAATTGCAAAATCAGATATACAATCCAGAGTTGCAAAAGTATTTTCAAAAGCAAGTAGATGAATCTTCCGTTATTTTGAAAGAATTGGATCCGATATTAAATTCATCACTTCAAGAGTCTGAAAATCCTGTAGTTTTTGAAGATGCTAAGTTAGACCAATCGCAGTTTTATTTTGGTTTAGCTTGTGCTTCAAACAATCCCAGAACGGTAATGGTGTCGTGCCAATTTGGCAATGAATTTTTGATAAAAGCATATCAGAAAATTTTGAATTTTTTGGATACCAATGCCCTTGATTTTCTGTGGGTGATAGTGTCTAAGCACTTAGAAAGTATTAAAAATACTTATATGGATTTTGAACACAAAGTAATTGATAATATGTCCGTAACGGCATAGAATTTAGCGTAAAATTACTCACCAAAAGCTCTTGATTTTATAGTCAAGGGCTTTTTTGTTGGGGTCATAATTACCATTTGAGGAAAAAAATACCCTCATTGAGATAATTTAATTAATTGATTGTCAGTTAATTAAAAAAAATAGCCATTTGGAATAGTTATTTTATGTTTTTTAATAATTAAACAATTAATCTTATGAAAAAGACACAATTAAGTTTCAAAAAATCAATTGCCTTAGTGATGGCATTCGTGGTAATAATTTCAGGATTTAGTTCTTGTAATTCATTCAAAAAACTCAATAAAGAACAACGTGGCGCCATCATTGGTGTAGGTGCTGGTGGTGCTTTAGGAGCAATAATTGGCAAAAAAAATCCAGCTTTGTACGCTATTGCGGGTTCTGTAGTTGGTGGAGTTGCGGGAGCAGTTATTGGAAAATATATGGATAAGCAAGCCGAAAAACTTAAAAAGGATTTAGGTACTTTGGCAGATGTGGAAAGAGTAGAAGAAGGTATCAAAATTACCATGAAATCTGGAGTACTTTTTGATTTTAATTCCTCAAAAGTAAATCCATCGGTGAATGATAATTTAATGAAATTTGCCGAAACCTTGAAACAATATCCAGATACTGAAATTTTGGTAGCGGGGCATACTGATAATGTAGGCACAGAACAGTATAATATGACATTGTCTCAGCAAAGAGCTAACGCTGTAGCTAATGTATTGAAAGCCAATAGTGTATCTCGGAATAGATTGACCATTTTGGGCTACGGAGAAAAAACACCCGTTGCCGATAATACCGCAGAGTCTGGCAGAGAACAAAACCGTAGAGTAGAATTTGCCATTGTGGCAAATGATAAATTGAAGAAACAGGCTAATAGTGCAGAGGTAGCCAAAAATTAGTACAATTATAATCCTTCTAATAGCAATGACTCGAACTTGGAGTCATTGCGTTTTTATTGAATCGACATGGAAAATCATGATTTCAAAAGTGTAGTCAGTAAAATCCAAGATATAAAAGTTGGAATGTTTACTACCATGTGTAATGATAATCAATTGAGAAGCCGCCCAATGACTACATGTGAAGTAGATGAGGATGGCTTTTTGTGGTTTTTTACCAGTATAAACTCTAAATTAATTGATGACCTTATTGAACAGGATAATGTCAATATTTCCTATACCGACATCAATAAAAATGTATTTATATCAGTAAAGGGACAAGCAATTTTAGTGCGTAGCAAAACAAAAATTGAACAACTCTGGAATCCATTAGCCAAAGCATGGTTTCCAAAAGGATTGGAAGACCCTGATTTAGTATTAATAAAAATCCAAGTCAATCAAGCGGAAATTTGGGATAGCGGTTCAAGCAAAATTGTGATTTTGGCAAAAATCATTAAAGCCATTATAACGGGCGAGGAATATAAAGATGAAGATGCTCATAGGGTAATTACATTTTAAGTTTATTCCTTTTCGGGAATGATTTTCCTCAATACTTACCAATTTTTTATGGTATGCTTTCTTTACCAGTAAATTTATCATAAGTACCTGCTCAAAATTAGTTTATACTATTTTTAGTGTATTTAGCTAATAATCAAGCGAGTGTCGCCCAACCGATAGCCAATTGCTCATAGCTACTTAAATCTTGGGGTTTATGATTTTACCATAATTGAATAATTATATGAAAATGTATATTATAAAATTGCAGATTTGCTTTTTTGCTTTTACACTGATTTGCTCAACGGCGTTTGGACAAACCATGAATCAAGATAATATGAAACAGGCTGCTGCGAGAGATTCTATCCGTATTTCCAAAATAAAGGATAGTCTCTACAACGCCGCCATGAAGAAACCGACAAATGTGGATTCTTCCAAATCAAAGATGGCTATCAAGTTTGATACACTTAAAAAAGATGTAAGGGTAGAGTATCAAAAACTGAGAGATTCTCTGAATGCAAAAGCATCCGTAGTGAAACAAGAAATCAAAGAAACTGCTAATAAAATAGCGGATAAAGTTACGCCAAGCCAGCCAACTGAGGTTGCTAAAGTGGTTACGCCCAAAGGAAATAGTGTTACTTTAACTGCCGACCCAACCAATGAAAGCATTTTTCATCCTGGTACTTTGATTGTGGGCTTGGGCATTGTTTATGAGAAAGATGTATTACCCGTTATGCTTGTGGGAGAATATGGCATTGGAAAAAATATTGGTGTAGAAGTACGTTCATGGTACGGAAGTAATACAACGGACGGTGTAAAGATTAGAGATGGACTTTTTGGGGTGGGTTTAAATTACCACTTTACGGGTGATATTAATAATTCCAGAAATGCCTCGGATAAATTTGACGTATATGTGGGTGGGTTATACGGAAAAAAATTGGATGAAACAGGCTCGGCTTTTTACGGACAAGCAGGAGCAAGGTATTATTTCTCACAACGGTTTGGGATATTTGCTAATTTTAATCTTGGTATTATTGGCAATAGAGGTACTAACTTATCTTTTGGTTTGGCATATAGCATTTTTAATTAATTAGATGGATTCAACACACAAATCACCTTTCAGAAAAGTCCTAACAGCCATTTTTTATGTGCTGTTAGGGCTTTTGATTGTAGCTATGGGAGTAGGCTATTTTGGCTTAAAACCATTATTGACCAAAAGAATACAAACTGCGGTACTAAATAGTACTGACCATTTGTATCACCTTAGTTTCAGAGATATTCAATATGATATAATGTCTGGAAATGCGTATGTATTGGATGTAACCATGATGGCTGATTCTACACTTTATGATAGCTTGAAAACTGCTAAAAGGATGCCTGATAACATTTATCAAGGAAAAGTGAAGGAAATAAATCTAACAGGTTTGCGGCTTTGGACTATTTTTACTTCCGAAAAATTAGAATTGAATTCAATCAATATCACTAATCCTATTATTGAAGTTACGCATGAAAAACAGCCTTACAATTCATTCAAAACGGCTCTATCACCTTATCAAATTATCTCAAAATTTGTTAAATCGTTTTCAGTCAATAAAGTTACTTTCAATAACATCAATTTTACTTATAAAAAATCAACCAATCCTAAAAATGCTTATCCAAGTAGATTAGAAAACTTAGATTTGGAAGTATCTAATCTGCTCATTAGTGCTGAATCTGAAAAGGATAGTAGTCGCTTTTATTATACCAAAGAATGTATTTTTAGACTCGAAAGACTATCTTTCCCTACTCGTGATTCTCTGAATACACTTAAAGTAAATACTATAAATTTTTCTACCCGAACCCGTTCACTATCCATTGATAATATTGTTCTCCAACCACGCTATAAACCGATGATTTACGGAAACCATACTCGTGGCGATGATAGGATAGGTTTAGTTTGTAAGAAATTGAATTTTGAAAATATTGACATGAAAAAAATGTTTGAG
This sequence comes from Cytophagales bacterium, assembly GCA_031423975.1. Taxonomy (GTDB): domain Bacteria; phylum Bacteroidota; class Bacteroidia; order Cytophagales; family Spirosomataceae; genus Arcicella. The sequence continues at coordinate 13,210 of JANPGQ010000614.1, forward strand.
GACAAAAAAATATATGCCGATATTTTGAAAGTAAATCAGGGGAATGTAACTGTTTTTACGGATACTCGTGATTTTAATACCCCCCAGAAAGCCAATTATCGTCCTTTCCCGCATCAATCGTTTAAAGATTTGCCTGCCAAGTTTTATATTAAACAGATGAAATTGAGAAACTTCAATATTACCTATTCTGAATATAATCCTGAGACAGATTTAGTGGGAAATGTGAAATTTAACCATATCACTGGCACTTTTTCAAACCTAACTAATGATACAATTCCACTCACTGAAAATCCACATTGCTTAGTTTTTTTGAAAGCAAAATTGATGAACAAAGCGGATATGTACTTGAAATTTAATTTCAATGTGGCTGCACCAAAGGGTGATTTTACCTGTTCGGGAAAGGTATATAATATGCGTATGGACTGCGTGAATCACGTAATAAAATCATTGGCAATGGCAAAAGCAGATGATGGATTTGTGAAAGAATTTTCATTTAATGTGAAAGGTAACAAGTACGGTTTGAAAGGCTCCTCTATCTTGAGGTATACAGATTTGAAAGTGAGTTTTTTCAAAAATAAAGATGATGATAAAACGCTCAAGAAACGCAAATTTTTATCATTTATAGCCAATACTTTTGTAATAAAAGATAGTAACCCTACCCGTAAAAAACCTCTGAGAGTTGCCGTAATAAACTACCGTAGAGTACCAGAAAAAGCTTTTTTTTATACCATGTGGAAAGCATTAGTGGAAGGCTTGAAAGGTTCAGTATTATAGCTGTAGCCAAACTACATCATGAAACAATACACTAACTTTACGGAACAATAAACTAAGTTTGCGGAACAATACGCAAAGACTTTCCTTTGCCCCTCCTCTAAATTTGTATCAGTCAAATGCTAATTAAAACTGATACAAAATGAATACGCAAAACCTCATACCACCGAGCCTTTTCCAGTTCCAAAAGACTACCACCGACGATGCTTTACAATGTTTACGCACCATCGCTCACCATCACGGAAAAATGATTTCCCTCACCTCTCTTCGCAGACAAGCATGGGAAGATTCAGACCATCATTCTTTACAAAATATCGCTCAAATCGCTGAATCCATTGGTTTTAGAGCCAGATGTAGCAATCTCCGTTTCAATGTCCTTGCCAAAGAAATCTCTTTGCCTTGCATCATCAAATGGAACAATGAGGGTTTTGTAGTGGTAAAAAGTATTGTCAAAAATCAAGTTGCCATCTGTACCGACAAACAAACCGTAACGATTTCGCAAGATGAATTTTGCAAAAATTGGCTTCCTTACGAGGAGGGCGAAGGCAAAGTTTTGTTGCTCGAACCAACCCCAAATTTCAATTCAGAAGAAGACAAAATTATCTCTAAAAACCCGCAAGGCTTACGGTCATTATTGGTCTATTTGAAAAAATATCCAAAACTTATCCGTCAAATTATCATCGGGTTAATTGTGGGTACTTTCCTTAAATTAATGACTCCATTCTTGACGCAATCTATTGTAGATGTGGGAGTTATGAACAATAACTATAATTTTATCTACGTCTTTTTAGCAGGACAATTGATGTTGGTTTTGGGCAGAATTTCTTTGGAATCTATCAGAGGCTGGTTATTGCTTCATGTAAGTGCGAGAGTGGGCGTATCGCTCTTGACCGATTTTATTGCCAAAGTGATGCGATTGCCGATTGGGAGTTTTAGCGAAAAAATGGTGGGCGAAGTCATGCAAAGGGTGGAAGACCAAAAGCGTATCGAAACCTTTATTTCTTCGCAACTTTCCATGATTGTATTTTCAATCGTAAACTTGGTAATTTTCACTATTATTTTTGCTTTTTACGATGTTTCAATCTTCGCTATTTTCTTGGGAGCAACGCTTTTGAATATCGGTTGGGTATTGATTTTTATGAAAAATAGGAGAGAGGTAGATTTGAATAAAGCCAAAATTGCGGAAGAAGAGCAGAACAGCATGGTGCAGTTGGTACAGGGTATGGCGGATATAAAATTTGCCAATGCCGAAATGCTAAAACGTTGGGACTGGGAGAAATTACGGGTGAAATTATTTCGTCAAAATTTCAAAACGCTCCGTTTTTCGCAATATCAGCAAGTGGGCGGAATGTTGATTAATGATGCCAAAAATATTATCATCACTTTTTTGTCTGCCAAAGCCGTTTTGGATGGTCATATTTCACTCGGAGCAATGTTGGCAATTCAGCAAATGTTGGGACAAACCAATAATGCAGCCGAACAAATATTCTTGTTTTTTCAACAATTGCAAGATGCCCGAATCAGTATGGAACGTATCAATGCCGTTCATCGGTTGCCCGAAGAAGATAATGATGATTATGAAAAATGTCATCAATTGCCTGAAAATCAATCAATTGTGTTGCGTAATGTAACTTTTCAATATCCCAATTCAAAACAGGTGGCTTTGCAAAATATCAAATTGTATATTCCTGCGGGCAAAACTACCGCCATCGTGGGGTCGAGTGGTAGTGGCAAGAGTACGCTGTTGAAATTGATGATGAAAAACTATGCACCCAATGAAGGAGAAGTTACGTTGGGCAAACTAAATCTCAATAATATTTCAACCCGTGCATGGCGTAATGAATGTGCCGTGGTCACGGCGGAGGGCATTATTTTCTCTGCCTCCATCCTCAATAATATCGCTTTGGGAGATGCCGAACCCGATATGGAAAAGGTGAAACACGCCGCTAAAGTTGCCAATATTCATACTTGGATTGAGTCCACCAGTGGAGGTTATTATTCAGAAATTGGTGGCGGCTCTGCCAGTTTGAGTCAGGGACAAAAACAGAGAATATTGATTGCCCGTGCCGTGTATAAAGACCCCGAATTCTTCTTTTTTGACGAAGGGACAAGTGCCTTAGACGTTCAAAA
>JANPGQ010000615.1:0-3627 GCA_031423975.1 Cytophagales bacterium
GATGACGGTCAGAGATTTTTGTTTTCTTCAAACAAAAAACTGCACGGTTTTTGTCCTGACGTATATATGAGTAATCTAATCTACCGCCACAGATTATATTCACTCAAAAGCACGCTATGAAATTAAAAACTTTACAAATTTTCTTAAATACTTCCTTGCTATTCACACTGATTCAACTATCAGGCTGCAAGGAGAATACCCCCGTGTCCAAACCAGAATTCCCTCCTTTGACTTTTGAGAATCCAGATGCGAATGGTGGGGCATGGAAAACGATAATTATTAAATCTCCCAACGATTTTTTAGTAGATATTCCTTCCAATAATGACTCTGACGAATATCAGCGTGAGTTATTAGAATCTAAGTCAATCGTGAATCATCGAACTTATGCTCAGGAAGTTGCCATTAATTATTGGGCTTCGGGTGGGGTATTGCGTTGGAATCAGATTGCCCGTGAATTAGTGGCTAAATACAACCATCCACCCAAAGATGGCGAAGTTCCAAGCCCTAATATGCCGATGGCATCGCCTCCGTTTGCGGCTCGTGCGTATGCCCTTTTGAGTGTGGCACAGTACGATGCCTTGGTGGCTACGTGGTTTTATAAATACAAATATCGTCGCATGAGTCCTTCGCATAGTGGTTTGAAAACTACTATGCCCGAAACTGAACTGCCATCTTATCCTTCCGAAGATGCGGTAGTGGCTGCAGTTTCTTATAAAATTTTGAGCAAATTATTTCCTGCCGAAAACGATTATCTCTACGGAAAGGCGCTTGAACATGGCAACACAAGGTTATGGTCGGGGGCGAATTTGAAAAGTGATATTATGGTGGGCGGACAATTGGGCGAACAAATTGCCAACCAAGCCATTGATTATGCAAGTAACGATAATTTTAACGGAGCTAATGATAAAGAGCAAAATTGGAAAGCAAATGCCAAGAAAATAAAAGGAGCATGGATTAGTCAAGACGACCCCAAACACGCTCCATTATTGCCACTGTTGGGTATGGTGCGTACTTGGTTTGACAAAGATGAGGTTTTGGGCAATCCAGTTCAGTCCCCGCCACCCGCTTTGGATAGTAAGGAATTTAAGAAAGATATTGATTCTGTAAAAATGATTTCGGATACTCGTACATCCGAGCAAAAACGTATTGCCGAGTTTTGGGCAGATGGCGTTGGCACTTTTACACCCCCAGGTCATTGGAATAAAATAGCTGAAGAACTTATTAGAAATCAGTTATTTACAGAATTGAAAATGGCAAAAATCTTGCAACAACTCAACCGTGCGGAGGAAGATGCCGCCATTGCGTGTTGGGCAACAAAGTATAAATATTTCTTTCCACGCCCTACGCAAGTCAATAAGGAAATTAAAAATGTAGTCCCCATTCCAAACTTTCCCTCTTATACTTCTGGACATTCCACTTTTTCAGCCGCAGCGGCTTTGGTCTTGGGACATTATTTTCCAGCAAAAGCTGATAGTTTGAAGAAAATGGCAAATGAAGCGGGACTTTCCAGAGTTTACGGTGGGATTCATTATTTCTGTGATAACGAAGGCGGTAAAATGTGCGGGGAGAAAATTGGGAAATTGGCAGTGGAGTGGGGGAAGTGATTTTTATTTTGGATTTCTGATATATCAAAAAAGCCAAGTTTTCTTTTGAAGACTTGGCTTTTTTGCATGTTAAAAGAAAAATTATCTATTCCTCATACTTTCTCCAACCTCCTAAAATTACCCCAAAAATTGAATAAACTAACACAAAAACGCCGCCGTCAATCCAAGTGAGATAATAAGGTTTGAAGGTGAATAAATTGTTGGTCATTGAATACATCAAAGTAAAGGCAAAACCAATCAAAAATGCGGTTTTGAAGCCATCAATCATAGAATTTACATTCATTCTCTTGAATAAATAAGCCATCGTATATGCCGAAATAATGCTGTAAAAGATGGCTACAATGTAAGGCGTGGGAGGGGATTTTTGCCCTTGCTCCATCGTGATATGATGCCCTGCCATCCAGGGTGTTGAAAAAGAAGAGTACCAAATCATAGGGACTATTTGCCCCACGACTACACAAGCCAAGATGGCTAAGTGATTGATTTTGAGTTGTTTCATGGTTAGTTAATTTATAATTGATTTTATTTTTGGTACATAAATATACTAAAAATAAATTTATTTCATAAAAAAGAATTACATAATTTCTGTGCATAAAAAAGCAGTTGCAAGATTTCTTACAACTGCTTTTAATATTCTGAAATATCTTCGAGTGAATCGAAACATGTTTTATTTTAAACCAGTAATCTGTCTAATTCTTCCATTCCTGAATAAGGTTGCAAAGTCTCAATTTTCCCATTTGCATCGTATAATATTTCAGCTATTTTTATCGAACGAAGATGCGTTATGCCTTCTGAAAGACTGGAATCGTGATAGAATAGGTAAGTTCTTCCTTCAAAATCACAAATAGAATGGTGCGAAGTCCAGCCTACTACGGGTTCTAAAATTCGCCCCTGATAGGTAAAAGGTCCGTAAGGATTATCACCTGTGGCATAGCAGATAAAATGGGTATCACCCGTTGAGTAAGAAAAATAATATTTTCCCTTGTATTTGTGCATCCACGAAGCCTCAAAAAATCTTCTTTCGTTATCCCCTGCCAATAATGGATTGCCATTTTCATCCAAAATAACTATTTCTTTCACCGTTTCCGCAAACTCCTTCATATCATCAGAAAGCAGGGCGATTTTTGCCCCCAAAGCAAGTTCATCCGCCAGTGGTTCTTGGAGGTTTTCGTCATAAACATTATCACGATACGACTGCATTTGTCCACCCCAAATTCCCCCAAAATACATATAATATTTGCCATCATCATCCTTAAAAACTGCTGGGTCTATTGTGTAGCTGTTTTTGATGGCTTCGGGTTCTGGCACAAATGGTCCCGTTGGCGAATCACCGATGGCAACGCCAATCTGAAAGATTCCATTCGCTTTTTTGGCAGGAAAGTAAAGGTAATATTTGCCATCTTTCTCTGCAGCATCGGGTGCCCACATTTGGCGGTCTGCCCAGGCTACATCCTTTACGTGCAAGGCTACGCCATTATCAATTGCCTCACTATCAGGAGATTCCATTGAAATTACATGGTAGTCTTCCATTGCAAAATGGTCGCCATTGTCATTAAATGGAATTTCTGCATCAATATCATGCGATGGATAAATGTATATTTTACCATCGAAAACATGAGCCGAAGGGTCGGCGGTATAAATATGTTTGATAAGCGGTTGTGAAATCGCTTTATGATTTAATTCTTTAAAATCAATGTGGTCAATACTTGCTTCTGGCATTTTATTATTTTTTTTGCAATCGGCACTCAGCCTTCATTTTGCTGAAAGCTGAGTGCCGATTGCTGATAGCTAATTACTTTCTTCTAATTTTTAAATCATCTTCAATAGTAACTTCCATTTCCTTATTGATTTTATAACCAAAAAGCGAAACCGCTCCGATGATAAAAATAAGCCCAGGATAAATACTGACCGCCATTTTGATACCAGAAACGGTTTCAGCGGTTTGTTGAACAGCATCTGCTACGTAACCATATTTAGACAATAAGGCTGCCCCCAATGAACCGCCCAAGGTCAAGCCCATTTT
>JANPGQ010000616.1:0-8869 GCA_031423975.1 Cytophagales bacterium
TTAAACGATATGTATTCGGGTAGTCCGTTGCGGGTTGGGCAAATTATAAGAGTCTATCAATCAAGTAGTTCGCCTGTTGCAGGGGCAACTAAAGAAGGCGAAGTTGTTACGGCAATTTATACGTACCCCGCTGAAAATCAGCCCTCGCCGAACAGTATTACCACAACTTCGGTGGTTAGAGAAGTAGTAACCACATCGCCAGCACCCACCACTTCAACGCCCGTAGCAATACCCAACACGACCACTTCGACAATGGTTTATCAGCCCACCACTAACAATAATTCGACAGCGGTTTACACGCCCACACCACCCCTGAGCAAGCCCTTTACGCCCGCCTCAACGAATACGAAACCTAATTTCAAAATCATCCACACCATTCAGGCAGGGGAGACGATTTTTAGGGTTTCAAAGATTTACGGCGTAACGGTAGATAATATCAAAGCATGGAATAATTTAAGCCTCAACACCGTAGAAATTGGACAGGAATTAGTGATTTTGGAAGGCAATATGAAACCCGCCGCAATCATTACACAAACCCCTCCAACCACGAAAACGTACACCGCACCAGTTACGCAAAGCAACACCCAATATCACACGCTACAAGCAGGAGAAACTGTTTTTAGACTCTCAAAGCTCTATGGCGTAACCATAGATGACATTGTGAAATGGAATAATATCAAGGGTTTTGCAGTGAGTGTTGGGCAGCGGTTGGTGGTGAAGAAGTGAAAAGTAGAAGAAATTATCCAGAAAATTAAGGCTTCCGAAAATTAATTTTCTGAAATATTTATCACAAAAAAGCCCATTCTGCAAATTGCAAAATGAGCTTTTCTGATTCAGACATTTATAAATTAATATCCTGCATTTTGTATTAAAGTTGGTTTACCATCTTTCTGACTGTTCAAGATTTCATCGTTTGGCAAAGGGAAATAATTATTCTTTGGCGTAAATGTTTTTCCTACCAAATATCCACGTTTGTTATAAGTACGTCCCGACAAATCTTTGCCATCTTTTGATTCTTCCTGAGCATATTTGTTTAAATATTTTTCAGCAATTCCCCAACGTACTAAGTCAAAGAAACGGTGTCCTTCCATCGCAAATTCTAAACGATTTTCCATGCGTATTGCATTACGTGCGTAGTCGGCGCCTTTGGCAGTAAATGTACCTTTTGGATATGGATTTACCACATAAGTAACCGTTGGGTCTTGAACTGAACCACCTTTTGCACGATTTCTAATCATGTTTACGTAGTCTTCGCTTGCTTGAAGATTGCCTAATTCAGCCTCGCATTCAGCCAACCACAGAATTACCGATGATAATTTCAATAATCGGTAATTATTATTGGTATTTCTTCGGGATGTTGAGTGCGTTGAGCTACCTTCATCCGCTAAATAGTACATCCATTTTTTGCCTACATAAGGACCTGAATAGTTTTGATTTCTTATCCAATCATATCCTGGCATGGGTCCCCAATCCAAGAAATTTACGCCTCTACGTCCAACCGTCCAGTCTAAACGTGGGTCAACAGGAACGGTTTTGTCCAAAGCAAATGCTTGGTTAGATTTCAAACCTTGGTCATTTGGTACATCCACTTGGTTGTAAGTATCTGCCGTGCCGTCGGGCGATGAACCAATCATGGGCAAACCGTCTTTATCTGTTTTGAAAGCATTTACCAGATTCTGTGAAGGCAAATAAAATCCGCAACAACCTCTGCCAGGAGCATTGGCTGAATATGGATAATTTAAGTTATCACCCGCATTTCCGTTGTTTCCGTTTGTTCCATCATTTACCGAAAACTCTACTTCAAAAATGGATTCTGAATTGTTATTGGTAATGTTTCGATAGTTTTCATGGTAATTAGAAACCAATTTTTTGCCCGAATTTTTCAAAACATCTTCTAATAAAGTCTTAGCAGCGGCATATTTCTTTTGGAAGATTAAGGCTTTTGCTAAATACGTTTTGGCTGCCCATTGCGAAGCACGTCCTTTTTGTGATTGTATGGCTGGAAGATTGGCAGCAGCAAAGGTGAAATCTGCTTCAATATTCGCCCAAATATCCTTGTCGTTAGGTATTTTGGTAGAATTTGGGTCGGATGCCACGTAGATTTTTTCATCAATATAAGGTACATTATTCCACATTTTTTTCGCTTCAAAGTGATAATGTCCTCTCAAAAATCTTGCCTCAGCTACTACTTGATTTTTCTCGGCATCAGTCATATCCTTTACGTCTGGGTTTTGAGATAATAAAATAGCTTCATTACAGCGAGAAACGCCATCATAAGAATGTTGCCATTTGCCCAAGAAATAAGTATTGTCCGAAAGCCAGTTATATTGTTCAATATACTCCTGTTCGGGTTGGTCGCCGATGTCGGTTCCTTTCACGGCATCGCCAGAGGTAATTCCTCCGAAAACGTAGTTGGAGATTGTTGATTGGCGACCTGTATTGCCAGCTCCAACGCCATCCATAAGCGAATATGCTCCAATCAATACGGCATTTACACCATTTTTATTACTTAACGACACCAACGAGGCCGCTCCCTGCGGTTTGATGTCAAAGAATGACTCTGAACAAGAAAAACTTAGTCCGATGAGTACAAGTATGAATATTTTTTTCATGTTTTTATTTTTAAATGCTTTTAAAATCCTAATCTAACACCTACATTGTATGACCGTGCTACTGGAAATGCTCCTTCGTCAATACCCATGTGGATATCTTGATTGTCTGTTCCTGAGGCTCTTAAATTAATGTCGGGATCTAAGCCTTTATACTTGGTGAAAGTAAGGAGGTTTTGTCCTTGCACATAAATTTGAGCTGAACTCATTTTGATTTTCGATAAGATTTTTGTTGGGATATTATACGTCAATTGAACGTTCTTGATACGCATATACGAACCGTCTTCTACAAAATAGGTAGAGATTTGCTGGCTCGTTCCATCTTGCGAATTCAAACGTGGCAACAGGGCATTATCTCCTTGTTTTTTCCAAGAATTGTACAACATATCCGTTGAACGATTGCCTTGGAAAGTATTGAAATCTGTCCAATATTTCAAATAATTAAATATCTGATTGCCTTGTGAACCTTGGGCGAAAATGGTCAAATCCCAATTTTTATAGCCTAAATTTACATTAAAGCCATACGTGAAATCAGGATGTGGGCTTCCGATAATAGTTTTATCAGCAGCTGTGATTACACCATCACCATTTACGTCTCTAAATTTGAAAACACCTGCCCGTGTATAAGTACCAAATTTTGGGGCAGTGGCAGCTTCAGCATCATCCTTGATTACACCATCAACAATATAACCGTAGAAACTGGCAATGGGTAGTCCTGCTTTGGTAACTGAAATAGCAGGAAGACGAGTTGAAAAACCAAATACGGTTGCATTAGGGTCGTCATTAAGTTTTACTACATTGTTTTTGTATGTTCCAAACAAACCGCTAACCGAATATCTAAAATCACCCATTTTATTTTTGTAAGTGATGTTCAAATCAAGTCCTTTGTTGTTTACCTCGCCAATATTTACATAAGGAATTGAACCCGTACCTGCTGTTTTAGGAATCGGCACTTGAGTAAGCATATTAGATGTTGTACGATTGTAAAGGTCTAATACAAATTCCAATTTCCCCTTTAACATACTGGCATCTATACCGATATTAGTAGAAGTATTAGTCTCCCATCTACCATTCGGGTTTCCAAATTGCGTTAAGTCAAAACCGTTGGCAATGGCATTTCCCGAACCCGAAATGTCATAAGCATTATTGAGAGGGTCTGGTCTGTAAAGCGTATAAGCATTATATACGTTAGGAATCAACTGGTTTCCCGTAATTCCCCAGCCACCTCTAATTTTCAAATCATCAAAGAAGGTTAATTCTTTCATGAATTTCAATTCTGTTAAACGCAAACCTAATGAAAATGCAGGAAAAGTTCCGTAGCGATAAGCAGGAGAGAATCGTGAAGAACCATCTCTACGAAGGGTAAAATCTGCCAAAAGGAAATCTTTATAAGAATAATTTATTTTTCCGAATATAGAAAATAAAGTACTGATAGTTGCCCCAGAGCCAGCATTTGACAAACCAGCGGCAGCACCAAGGTCTAAATATTGATAAGATGGGTCGTCAAAAGCATAATTGCTTCGAGCGGCATTAAAACCGAACGAATAAGTAGAAACTGATTCTGTTCCTGCCAATACATTAAAACTGTGGTCGCCCAATTTCTTGGCGTAATTTAGGGTATTAAACCAAGTTACAGCTCTATCATAGGTATTTAAAACCGTCAAACTATTAGAACTTCTTGGCTCAGCCGCTTCAATATCTCGGTTGAAATATTGAGAAAGATTGAAGTTGTTGAATTCAACCCCAAGACTTGTTCTGAGTTTTAGATCTTCAATAATTTTATATTCCGCAAAAACGTTTCCGAAAATATGCGTTCCTTTTACGATATTATTTCTTTCACGCCATTGTCTTGCCAGAGGATTTGGAGCATTTCCAAGGTTTGAACCTCTACTTCCCGCAAAACCATTGAAATCATTATTGGTTCCGCCCAAAGCCTCTGGGCCACCAGTAATATCAAAAACAGGAATGATGGGTTGAATACGAATGGCAAACATGATAGGATTACTCTCGTTGTTATTACCCGCTGGAAAGCCCGCCGCACCGTTTGTTACACCCGTTCTTTCATCATAAGCTAAGGTGAAGTTTTCGCCAAAAGTTAATTTTCCTCGGGTAAATTCTGTATTGGCACGTACTGAATAACGAGCGTAATTAGTGTATTTCAAGATACCATCTTGATTGAAATAACTTCCCGAAATAGCATATCTGCCCGATTTTGTTCCACCAGTTGCTCCTAATTGAAAGCTGGAAATTTTGGCAGGTCCAAAAATTTCGTGTTGCCAATCAGTACCTTCTTTATTTGCTTTGGTGATATTAAAAGCTGTTACGCCTAATTTTGGGTCATTAATATCATTCGTGTAAGTGTAATTGGCAGGAAGTGTTGAACCATTCGTACTAAAGAAATTGGGATAAATATAATCTGCAACAGTTTGTGTACCATCAGGAGCAAATTTATACTGTGCCGAAGGCGAAGTGCCAGGGGTTTTTCCTGCCCCAATTTCAGACTCGTAATAATACTGTCCTAACTGTTGGGTATTCAACAAACTAAGGGTTTTTCCAACCGTTTGTACGCCAGTATAAGCATCAAAAGTGATTTTTGATTCGCCAACTGAACCTCTTTTTGTGGTAATGATAACTACACCATTGGCAGCTCTTGCTCCATAAATTGAAGCTGATGAAGCATCCTTCAACACCTGCATCGACTCAATATCGTTAGGGTTGATTTGGTTTAATGTTCCCTGTGTAGGCACACCATCAATTACGTACAATGGACTGTTATTGTTAATTGAACCAAATCCACGAATACGTACCATCGTTCCACCTCCAGGCGAGTTGTCGTTCCCAACCGTTACCCCAGCAGCACGTCCTTGCAACATTTGCGTAACGCTGGCGGCAGGTAAAGCGGTAAGTTCTTTTGCACCCACCACCGTAACCGCTCCTGTGATGTCTTTCTTACGTTGAGAAGCATAACCAGTTACCACTACTTCTGACAAAGATTTAATATCTGCCACTAATGAAATATTAATCACCGATTGGCTACTTACCACTACTTCTTTCGGTGAAAAACCGAGTGAAGAGAAAATAAGCGTTGCACCATTGGCAACCTCCAAAGAATAAACGCCCTCATTATTAGAAGTTGTCCCTTTGTTTGTTCCTTTAATTTGCACACTCGCCCCAGGCAAACCTGATTGAGATTCGCTATCGCTGATTTTACCCGAAATTTTCTTTTGGGCGAAAGTTGTCATTGATAAGCCAAGAAGAATTAACGCAAAAATTAAGTTCTTCCGAATTGGAATTGAGTAAAATTTGTTCATGTTAGAATTGAATTGAAAGGGTTGATAATATATGTAAAAGCATTATTGTTTAAAAAATACTGTTAAATATTATACAATTTTTTATTAAAATACTTCAATATTTCAATTTTTAATAAAAAGATAAAATAGCACACAAAAAAGCCCCTCAGAAAATTTGTCCTGAGAGGCTTTTGTACTAAAATAATCTTCAAAAACTACTTATATCCTTGTGCCAACATATTGTTATGTGGAATAAAATAATGCCCAAATTTGATGTACAATTTTTTACCAATGCCTAATTTATTTTCCTTAGTAAGTTTGTTCCAAGCCCATAAATCATTGACTGAAATATTGTATTTACGGGCAATGCTAAAATAATTTTCACCATTAGTAACGGTATGCGTAAAGTCTTTTACCTGATGAATTTGTACTGGAATGTTAGGTTTAAACTCTTCATTAGTAGTAACTGTGTCTGTATCTTCTTGCGTTGGAATTTGGGTAACAACTACCGCTTTTGGCGTTTCTGACATGGTTAAATCCATTACTGTTACACCCTCACTTTGTTCAATAACTGTTTTGCTAAGTTGAATGGTTTCAAAGGGTTTTTGTAATGTAGGTTTTGCCGTTGGCATATTAATCACTTCCACTGGTCTGCTTGATGGACGAGTTTTTGAAATCCATAATACTCTGCCATCTACCAAACGCTTAGGAGCATCTAAACGGTTGTATTTTAATAATTTAGCTAAACAAATGCCATACATCTGCGAGATTTTCCAAAGGCTTTGCTCTGTGGCATTAGTAATGGTATGAAATGGAACGGGAGCTTTTTTGCCTTTTTTCTCCAAATAATACACCTCTTTTGGGATAATTTTAGTATCTAAACCTTCCGTTAAATCATTATACTTTACGAATTTTTCTACGTCAAAATCAGCTCTGGCACAAATAGATTCTACATCATCACCCAATTGTGCTTGAATACCCGCTTTGTTATTGATATTATAGAAAATCGGAACGTTTTTATTTTTGGTTTTTGGCGTAATTCTGGTCATAACAGGAAACCCCAAATCTTCGGTAAATAAATCTACTTTTCCATTCATGGTCAATGCCTTTTCCTTCATCGATTCTATTTCGTTTTCAGAAACTGCCACTACCATTGTGTATGGTTTGTCTTCAGGAACGATAGAACTTGCCATCCAACGATTATATTTCCACAAATCATCTTCTGAAACCCCTAACTCCCTGGCAATGAATGTTATAGATTTACCCGCATTGAAATTATATTCAAAGAAAGTAATATCATTTGGACGATATTTTGGCATTTCTTTTTCAAAAACCAACTTATGAGCAATGGCTCTGAGGACGTAAAAATCGGTCTTGTCTGTAACGGTGATGTCCTTTGAACCATACCATTCTTTGGCAATAAATTTATAGACATTGCTCAATCCCGTGCGATATGAATTTAGGCTTGAAATCCAGTTGTTTAATACCAAATTGTTGCGTTTCATATACAAGCACGCCGCCCGTGTGGAGGCATGGATGTTCTTGCGTTCGTCAATTTGCTCGTCCACCCGAAGGCCAAATTCCATTGCAGTTTCACGCTTGAATTGCCAAAAACCTACGGCATTGGATTTGGAGATGGCATCGGGCAATAAACCCGATTCTTGAACGGCAAGATACTTGAAATCATCAGGAATTCCCTCAGTTGCCAACATGGTCTCAATGATGGGGAAATACAAAGCGATGCGGTCTAACTTGGCGTTTAGATACGTTCTGTTGCCTGTAAGAGTCTTGATGTCGTTTTGGATGATGGCTTGTGCCTCCTTAGAAATGCTTACGTTGATACCCGCAAACTCTACGGTTTCGGGAACTGGATTTGACTGGGCTACTGCAAAAAATGTCTTGAAAACCAAGAGTAGCACAGTAAGATGAATCATTGGCGGATTTTTCATTTTACTGGAATGAGTTATTTAGTTTCGAGTTTCGAGTTTTGAACGTGGAATTTATATCAATTATTCAAATACTCGTTCTCTTGAAACTACTCTGACAAAAGCCGTGCCAGTTTTTAATTATACCTTCCTGCAAATCATCAAGCCATCTCTCAAAGGCATTAAGATATTTTCTGTTCTGTGGTCGTCATGGCACATTTTGTTGAAGTTTAATAGGTTTTGGGTATCTCGGTCAATCTTCCTACCTTCCTGAATATCAGCGACTTTTCCACTCCAGAGTACATTGTCAGAAATAATGTATCCACCAACTCGTACTTTATCAAGAACTAAATCATAATATTTCTGATAATTCATTTTATCGGCATCAATAAAGACGATATCGAAGGTTTCGGGCAAGGTTGGAATAATCTCGGCGGCATCACCAATTCTATAATCAATTTTATCGGAAAGAGGGGATTCATTGAAAAAACCACGAGTAAAACCTTCCAATTCTTCATTAATATCAATCGTGATAATTTTCCCATTTTCAGACAAACCTTCCGCCAAACAAAGAGCCGAATAACCTGTATAAGTTCCAATTTCCAGAATCCTGTCGGGACGCATCATGTGAGAAAACATCGCCAAGACACGCCCCTGCAAATGCCCCGATAACATTCTGGCTTGCAGTATTTTAGCGTGTGTTTCACGGTTGAGTTTTGCCAATAAATCACTCTCGGACGAGGTATGATTTTCGGAATAATCGTTAATGTTTTTTGGTAAAAAATCCATATCATGTAAAACGGCAATCCATTGCCGACTTATATTAAATTTTGATAAACCATATTCAACTCCCCCGCAACTCTCTCCGCAGAAAACTTTTGAATATGCTTTTGCCCTGCCTCGACCAATTGTTTTTGTAAATCTTTATTAGCTAAAACGGTTATCATTTTATCCGCCAAATCATCTACATCGGCCGGATTGGAGTATAATGCACCCGCTCCGCCAGCCTCCTCCAAGCACGAACCCGTAGCCGCCACCACTGGCA